>JBKJMY010000353.1:0-5838 GCA_046596115.1 Arenimonas sp. | reverse complement strand
CTCAGCATCAAGAGCTATGGCTCCGGCTACGGCGGCAACGCCCTGCTCGGCAAGAAATGCCATGCACTGCGCATCGCCTCCGTAGCCGGAGCCATAGCTCTTGATGCTGAGTTCGTGCGGGAAATGCATGATGAAACGGCGATCGGGGTCGAGTTCCCCGATCGAATGCAGGCCGCGCACGAACGAGCCTTCGCGCTCGATCCGTGCGAGCGCCGCCGCGCCCATGCGGGTCATGATGCGCATGTTGGCGACCACGTACGGGCTGTCGGTGATCTCGACGCCGCAGCGCGCCAGCGGGGAATCGATCGGACCCATGCAGTAGGGCACGACATAGAGCGTGCGGCCACGCATGCAGCCGGCGAATAGCGCGTCCATCATCGCGTGCGCCTCGGCGGGCGCCAGCCAATGGTTGTTCGGACCGGCTTCTTCGGCACTGGGCGTGCAGACAAAAGTGAGGTGCTCGACGCGGGCAACGTCGGACGGGCTCGAGCGGTGCAGGAAGCAGTTCGGGTGGGTGGTCGGATTCAGCCGGACCAGATCGCCGGTGGCGAGCATCAGCTCGACCAGCTGGGTGTTTTCCGCATCCGAACCGTCGCACCAATGGATTGCGCCGGGCTGGGTCAGTTCGGCGACCGACTGCACCCAGTCGCGCAGGCTGGCAAGCGTGGTATGCGACGCGGATTCACGGCCGGGCTGGTAACCCGGCGTGGGACGGAAGGACTCGGGCATCGTTGACATCGTGGGCTCCCGTCAGGCCGCTGGATTGGCGCAAGGCGGCGCGCACGTCGCGCCAATGGCCGGAATTCTAACCATGTCGCGCACCATCGCCGGACTTGGCGCGCGAATGTAACTTTCCTTCGTGCCGATGCGCCTCAGGTAGGAATCAGCGTGGTCGCGACATGCTCGACATAGGCTTCGAATTCCTCATGATGCATGCGCGGCTGGCCGAGTTGCAGCGAGAGCTGTAGGAATCCTACATAGGCGGCATACGCGAGCCTTGCGCGATTTTGCGCATCCTGGCGGCCCAGGCCGGCCTGGCGGAAACTGGCGGTGAGGTAGTCCAGGCGGCGTTGCGACACCCGCGAAAGCACCGGCTGCACGACCGGGTGGTCGAGCGCCTTGAGCAATTCGGAATAGATGATGTGGGTGCGCGGCTCATGCGCCACCAGCTGGAACAACTCGCGCAATCGCAGGCGCGGATCGGAGACGGCTTCCATCTTGCCGAACACCATCTGCTGTTCGGTGTCCTCCCAGCGCTCCAGCGCTGCGACCAGCAAGGCCTCGCGCGACGGGAAGTGCCAATAGAAGCTGCCCTTGGTCACGCCGAGACGGCGCGCCAGCGGTTCGACCGCGACGGCGGCGAGCCCCTGTTCGGCGATCACATCCAGGGCGGCGCGCGCCCAGTCGTCGGCACTGAGCCGGGATTTTTCCAGTTTTGCGTCAGTGGCTGGCATGCGGTGAGTATGGGTGCCTGAACGAGCTTTCTCAGTTTGCACCATACTTAATGGTATTGACAGCGGGCCATCCGGGTAACCATACTAAGGCGTATGGAAAACCGTCCCGCCCACGCAGCATTGCTGGCAGCTGGCCTCGACCCGCTCACCCCGCTCACCCTGCGCTCGGCCGACGGCACCCGCCTGGTTGCCAGCCGGCTCGGGATGGACGGCGCCAGTGCAGGCATCGTGCTCGCCCATGGATTTGGCCAGACGCGGGAAAGCTGGGCTGGCACCCAGACCCGTCTCGCCGGAGCCGGCTTCGACAGCCTGGCCTTCGACATGCGCGGCCACGGCCGCTCCGACTGGAACCCGCCCGATCGGGACTATGCCGTCGCCGATTTCATCGCCGACATGCAGGTGGCAGCCGCCGCCCTGGGTGGCCGACCAATCCTGGTGGGCGCCTCGATGGGTGGACTCACCGGCATGCTGGCCCAGGCAGCCCATGGCCTGTTTTCGGCGCTGATACTGGTGGACGTGACGCCGCGCTGGGAACATGCCGGCATGGAACGCATCCAGCAATTCATGGGCGCGCACCCGGACGGTTTTGCCAGCGCCGCCCAGGCGGCCCAGGTAATTGCCGACTACCTGCCGCACCGCCGCACCCGGAAATCACCCGCGCAGCTGCAGGCGCTGCTGCGCGCCGATCCCGACGGCCGGCTGCGCTGGCACTGGGATCCGCGCCTGCTGCACGGCTTCGTCGCCGGCAGCGCGAGCCTGCAGGCACCGCTGGACGCGGCGGCGCGCGCGCTCGATATCCCGGTCCTGCTGCTCAGCGGCGGACGCAGCGACCTGGTGTCGGACGATACCGTCGCCCATTTCCTCGAACTGGCGCCGGCGGCACAGCACGTGCGCCTGCCCGAAGCCACGCACATGCTGGCAGGCGACGATAACGACGCATTCGCCGACGCCTTGCTCCATTTTTTGCGAGCACACTTCCCCCAGACCCGATCCGGCGCCCCCGGATCCGACACCGGAGTCACTCGATGAGCACGCTTGCCCCCTTCCTTGCGGTGCTGCTGGTTGGCCTCGTCGCCGCCTACCACCGGTTTTCCCTGGCCCTGTTCACCGCGATCGCGGCCACTGCCCTGGTCGCGGCTGCGCTGGCCGGGGCCAATGCCACCGCCACGATCACCTGCGCGGTGTTGCTTGCACTGATCGTGCTGCCGCTGCTGATCACCCCGCTCCGCCAGCGCTTCGTGACCGCGCCGCTGCTGTCGTTCTATTCAAAGATCCTGCCGCCGCTGTCGGAAACCGAACAGATTGCGCTCGAGGCCGGCACGGTGGGCTTCGAGGGTGAGCTGTTCTCGGGCATGCCGCGCTGGGACATGCTGCTGTCGCAGCCCAAGCCGGTGCTGACGGCCGAAGAGCAGGCATTCATCGACGGGCCCTGCGAAGAAGTCTGCAAGATGACCAACGACTGGGAAACCACCCATGTCCGCGCCGACCTTGCACCCGAAGTCTGGGATTACCTCAAGAAGAACAAGTTCTTCGGCATGGTCATCGGCAAGGAATACGGTGGCTTGGGCTTTTCGGCATTCGCGCATTCGCGCGTGATCATGAAGCTGGCCTCGGTGTCGGCAACCCTGTCGTCCACCGTCGGCGTGCCCAATTCGCTTGGACCGGGCGAACTGCTGGCGCATTACGGCACCGACGAACAGAAAGCGCATTACCTGCCGCGCCTGGCCGATGGCCGGGAGATTCCCTGCTTCGGCCTGACCGGCCCGACCGCAGGCTCGGATGCGACCTCGATCCCCGACTACGGCATCGTCTGCCAGGGCGAATGGAACGGCGCCCGCGTGGTCGGCATCCGGATGAATTTCGACAAGCGCTATATCACCCTGGCGCCGGTGGCAACGATCATCGGCATTGCCTTCCGCATGTACGATCCAGACGGCCTGCTGGGAGACAAGAAGGACATCGGCATTACCCTGGCCCTGGTGCCGCGTGGTACGCCGGGCATGGAGATCGGGCGCCGGCATTTCGCGCTCAACTGCCCGTTCCAGAACGGTCCCATCCACGGCAAGGACGTGTTCATCCCGCTGTCGCAGCTGATCGGCGGCGAAGACTATGCAGGCCACGGCTGGCGCATGTTGGTGGAGAGCCTGTCGATCGGCCGCTCGATCACGCTGCCGTCCACGTCCAGCGGCGCGTCCAAACTGGCGGCGGTGGTGACCGGCGCCTATTCGCGCATCCGCAAGCAATTCGGCCTGTCGATCGGCCGCTTCGAAGGCGTCGAGGAAGCGCTGGCGCGGATCGCCGGCAATACCTATGCCATGAGCGCGCTGTCGCAGGCCACTGCCGCAGCGGTTGATCGCGGCGAGCGGCCCGCGGTCCCGTCGGCCATCGCCAAGTACCACTGCACGGAAATGGCCCGTCAGGTCGCCGCCGATGCCATGGACATCCATGGCGGCAAGGGCGTGATCCTGGGGCCGCGCAACTACCTGGGCCGCGGGTGGCAGGCGGCGCCGATCTCGATCACGGTCGAGGGCGCCAACATCATGACCCGCTCGCTGATGATCTTCGGCCAGGGCGCGATCCGCTGCCATCCGTGGGTGCTCAAGGAAATGCAGGCAGCGAAGAATCCCGATCGTGCGCAGGGCCTGCGCGATTTCGACACCAACCTGTTCGGCCACATCGGCTTTGCGATTTCCAATGCCGTGCGCAGTTGGCTCTTCGGCCTGACCACGGCCAAGATCGGCAAGGCGCCAGGCGATGCCTACACGCGCCGCTATTTCCGCCGGCTCAACCGCTATTCCGCCAACCTGGCGTTGCTGGCCGACGTGTCCATGCTGCTGCTGGGTGGCAAGCTCAAGTTCAAGGAAAAACTCTCGGGCCGCCTGGGTGATGTGCTGAGCCAGCTCTACCTCACCAGCGCGATGCTCAAGCGCTACGAGGACGTTGGCCGCCCGGCCACGGAGCAGCCGCTGCTGGCCTGGGCCTTCCACGATGCCGCGCACAAGATCGAGCTGGCGATGTCGGGCGTGCTGCGCAACTTTCCGATCCGCCCTGCGGCCTGGGTGTTGTGGCTGCTGGTGTTCCCGCTCGGCCGCCGCGCGCAACCTCCGTCCGACCGCCTCGGCCGTCGCGCTGCAGCGCTGCTGATGAGTCCGTCGGACGCGCGCGATCGCCTGGCCGACGGCATCTTCCTCACGCCAACCGAGAACAATCCGGCCGGCCGCGTCAACGCAGCACTGCCGGCGGTGATCCTGGCCGAGCCGGTGGAGCGCAAGTTCATCAAGGCGCTCAAGAACAGCGACATCAGTGCGCTCACCTTCCCCGAGCAACTGGCCGAAGGCGTGCGCGAAGGCTGGATCACGGCTGAGGAAAAGATCCAGCTCGAGCAGCTGCGCGAGCTGACCTGGGATGCCATCAGCGTGGATGATTTCGACAGCGCCGACCTGGAGTCAGCGTCGCTGTACCGGCAACGCGAGCGGCAACGCGAGCGGGCTGCGTAAGTAACGCCGCTGCCGGCAACCCGGCAGCGGATGCGCCGGTGGCGAGCCGCCGGTGTTGGTCGAAGTTCGCGATGCGATGGGCGCTCTGGTGTTCGACGCCCGCATCGCGATGTGGATCAGCGCGTCACCGTCGTCGCGTGCTGGGCAGTCGTCGCGTGCTGGGCATTAGCCGCGCGCTGGGCCGTCGTCGCGTGCTGGGCAGTCGCCGCGTGCTGGGCAGTTGTCGCGTGCTGGGCAGTCTCGATCCGCCTGAGCTGCTCGCGGAAGTACAGCGCTGATTCCACGGTATGGCCGTCGCCAAAACGGATGTGGTACGGCTCGCCGCTCATCGACGAACCCGTCGCCAGGTTGGTGATGAACTGGTCGGCCGTCTTCACCCGCCTGCCGGCGAAGCGCAGCTTCATGCGCAGGTGATCGGCGGCCTTGTCGGCGCTGTATTCGGTCCCGTTGCGGATGAACACCGCGCCGGGCAACTGCTCGACCGAGCTGATCAGTGCATCGATCTTTGCCGCTTCGCTCAGGGCAACGACACGCGTCGTGGATGGGGATCGCGGAACCGCCGGCGTGCCAGCCATCGGCACCGCGATGACGCCGGCGCGTGGGGTGGCCTGTTGTGCGGAAGCACAGACGGGAAGCAGTAGCGCGGCTGTAGCGACGAGGACGATGCGAGGAGTTTTCATTGACGCAGGTTAGGGCGTGGCAACTGAAGCCCGACACAATGGACCCGTTACGGGCGTCATGGCGGATTCAGGCCGAAGACCCGGTGGCCGCGCCAAGCCGAGCTTCCGGCGCCAAGTCGGCGGATTTCGGCGCGCGCCAGCCGAACCAGCCGGACAGCGCAGCGCAACCAGCCGAGACCAGCGCGTAGCCCGACACGCTGATCGCCA
>JBKJMY010000333.1:0-3213 GCA_046596115.1 Arenimonas sp. | reverse complement strand
CCCAGACGCGCGGAAGATCCGCGATTCAATCAGCGGCTCCGGACAACGGGGTTTCGATGACTCCGTTGCATTGGCATCGGATCGTGAGACGAAAGGCGCTTCGACGATACGCCTCGGCAACTACAGCAGCGGGCCGAGCAACCTGGCGACGTCCTCGGCAAATTTTCGCCAGCGTGGCCGCCGCTTCCACTCGCGGCCGTCCATGAAGCGCGACTGGGCAATGTAGCTATCCTGCAGCGCGCGCAGCTTGGTGGTGAAGCGTTCGTCGTACACAAACAGCGACACCTCGAAATTGAGCCAGATGCTGCGCATGTCGAGGTTCATCGAACCGAAGATCGCGGCGCGTCCGTCGATCGCCAGGCTCTTGGTATGCAGCAGGCCGCCGTCGAACAACGCGATGCGCGCGCCGGTGGAGAGCAACTCCGCGAAGTGGGCGACGCTGGCGTAGCGGACCAGGCGCGAATCATTGCGCGTTGGCACCACCAGGGTCACCGCCACGCCGCGGCGGGCGGCCGAGAGCAGCGCCGTGATGATCGCCTCGTCCGGCACGAAGTAGGGCGTGGTCATGACGATCTCGCTGCGCGCGGCGTAGATCGCGGTCAGCAACAACGGCAGCAGCGCACCCGGATTCACCGCCGGCCCGGAGGGTGCCACCTGCACCACCGCGCCCGCCAAGTGGATGTCATCTGCGTGCGTGGCCGGTGGCGGGACGAAGGCCTCGCTGCCTTCCACGGCCCAGTCCAGCGCAAACACGCCAGCCAGCGCCGCTACGGCGGGACCGCGTATGCGCACCATCGCGTCGACCCATTGGCCCGCTCCGGCATCCTGCTTGAACTCGCGTGGATCGGCCATGTTCTGGCTGCCGGTGTAGCCGATGCGATCGTCGAACAGCGCAATCTTGCGATGGTTGCGCAGGTCCGCGCGCCACAGCAGGTCCGGCAGCCGCCCGGTCGGCAAAGCCGCCCGCACGAAGACACCGGCGGCACGCAATCTGGCGGCCTGCGGCCCGGCAAGGAAGCCACGGCTGCCAAGGTCATCGGCAATCACCCGACACACGACGCCGCGCCCGGCCGCGCGCACCAGCGCATCCACGATATCGACAGTCCGCCCAGCACCGTGCCAGATGTAAAAGCACAGGTCGCAGCGCAGCTGCGTGGCGTCGATGTCGGCGACCATCGCGTCGAACACCGCGTTGAAGTCATGGAGCAGTTCCAGGCGGTTGCCGGGCTGTGGCGGCAAGCCCAGCAGGCTTTGCGCCAGCCGCGGCAATTGCCCGCCCGTACCCGATTCATGCAACTGCCCGCCGCTGCTCGCCGCGATCAACCCGCGCTGCCACTGCTCCAGTGCGTCCTCGCAACTGGCGCGCTGCGCTGCGCGCCGGCGACCCAGGCGGCGCTCGCCAATCATCAGGTACATGACCGCGCCGACCAACGGCATCATGAACATGACCGCGATCCATGCCACCGAGACCCCCACCGGCGAGCGCCGGTGGATCACCCGAAGCGACAGCCCCAGCACGACAAACCAGTGCGCAAGGACCAGCAGGGTGGTGATGACATTGGCGGTCACGTCGAATGGCTCCGGTTCACTGCCGCACATCCCGGGGTCGAGATGCATCTGGCCTGGTACGAAGGAGGATACTCATTCCCGTACCCGGGCCCTTCCTGCATCGCCGCAGGCCGCCCTGCCCTGCACTGCCCCGCCCTGCACTGCCCTGCCCTGCCTGACAAAGGACGACGCGATGAGCCATCCGCCACCGATTGACTACCTCACTTCCGCCACGCGCTGGTTCGGCCAACAGGCCAAGGACCTGGACGCCACCACCCGCGCGGTCCTCGAACGCGCCGGCAAGGGCGAGGCCATCACCCATGATCCGATCCGCCACCTCGAAGGACAGTCCACCTTCGGCGAGCGGATCGCCGACAAGGTGGCGCATTTTGGTGGCTCCTGGCACTTCATCATCCTGTTCGGAGTCGTGCTGGTCGCCTGGGTCGTGTTGAACGCTGCAATGCTGGGCAGGGCGGCGTTCGATCCCTACCCCTTCATTTTCCTCAACCTGGTGTTGTCGATGCTGGCCGCCATCCAGGCACCGGTGATCATGATGAGCCAGAATCGGCAGAGCACGAAGGACAGGCAGATGGCGGCCTACGACTACGAGGTCAACCTCAAGGCCGAAGTCGAGATCATGGCGCTGCATGAAAAGCTTGACGCGTTGCGCAGCCAGCAGATGATGACCCTGCTGACCCAGCAACAGGCGCAGATCGAGTTGCTCACGCGCCTGGTCGACGGCCGCCAGGACCCCGCACCTGCCGCCTGAGCCGGCGGATCACCACCCTGTAATGCGGCCCGGCCAGCGCCGCGGCACGGATCGATCGGATCAAACTGGCGGCGTGGCGATGAAAAATTGATTGCGCCCGGCATGCTTGGCGCGATACATCGCGGCATCGGCGGCGCGTAGCAGCTCGTCGCGGCTGGCGCCATCGCGCGGGAAGCTGCTGATGCCCAGGCTGATGGTGATGTCCACCTCCTCGCCAGCCAGTTCCATGGGACGCGAGACTACCGCCAGCAGTTTGCGTGCGACTGCCTCCAGGCCATGCAACGGATCCACGTCGCGCAGGACCACCACAAATTCGTCGCCGCCGTACCTGGCCACGGTATCGGTTGGCCGCAGGGCGGATTTCAGGCGGCGCACCACCTCCACCAGCAGCTGGTCGCCTGCTTCGTGTCCCAGTCGGTCGTTGACGCCTTTGAACTTGTCCAGGTCCAGCAGCGCGACTGCCGCAGTCGTGCCCGCGGCGGCCGTGCTCGCCAGCGCATCGTTGAGGGTGAATTCGAAGCCAGCGCGGTTGACGGCGCCGGTGAGTGGGTCGTGCATGGCCTGGTGGCGGGTCAGTTCGCTGGCATGATGGGCGGCGGTAATGTCGCGGACCGTCAGGCCGACGCCATCGCCAAGTTTGACCAGTTGTATCTGGTACCAGCGCAGGTCGCGCAGCACCGACGCACGCTCGAGGATGCGGTGCTCACCTGTCTGCACGACTTCCACGCAGGCCGCCAGCAGGCCGTCGTCGCGCAACACAGGAAATGTCGCGCACATGCCGCGGCCGAGCACGTCCGCGCGGGGCCGGGCCAGCACCTCCTCGCCCTTCGAGTTCAACATGACGAAACGCACGTCCCGGACCGAGCCATGTTCGTCGCGCATGCATTCCAGGATGA
>JBKJMY010000292.1:0-3388 GCA_046596115.1 Arenimonas sp. | reverse complement strand
CCATCGGCACCGCGATGACGCCGGCGCGTGGGGTGGCCTGTTGTGCGGAAGCACAGACGGGAAGCAGTAGCGCGGCTGTAGCGACGAGGACGATGCGTGGAGTTTTCATTGACGCAGGTTAGGGCGTGGCAACTGAAGCCCGACACAATGGACCCGTTGCGGGCGTCATGGCGGATTCAGGCCGACGTCCCGGCGGCCGCGCCAAGCCGAGATTCCGGCGCCAGGTCGGCGGATTTGGGCGCGCGCCAGCCGAACCAGCCGGACAGCGCAGCGCAACCAGCCGAGACCAGCGCGTAGCCCGACACGCTGATCGCCAGCGGTGCGAGCAGTTTCATCGACACCGAGACCAGCACATCGCCAAGTCGCCACACCACCGTGTCGATTGCATTCTTGCCCTTGTAGCGCAACTCACGGTCGACGCGCGTGTAGATTGCGTCCGAGGCCGGCTTGTACAGGCCATAGGCGCCCGCGCGGGTGATGACCAGCATGGCCACCACGGCCGAATCGCCGACGAACGCCACCGCCAGCAACACGCAGGTATTGATGATTGATGGCAACACCAGGCCGGCGGCGATGCCGAATCGCGTCAACACCAACCGGGCGATGCCGAAGCCCTGCAGGGCGATCACCAGCGAATTGGTCATCAGGTCGACATGGGCGTAGAAGGTCTTGCGTGATTCGCGGTCGGGGAAATGGGCGCCGGCGTAGTCTGCGTTGAGCGCGTAGGCGATCGTGCCAACCGTCTCGCTGAGCAGCGTCAGCGCCACCATCTGCCGAAGGAACGGCGAGGTCGTCAACTGGCGCAATCCGGCCCACCAGGCGCCGCCGATCACGGCGTCCTGGCCCAGCAGGCGTCGCTCGGGATTGCGATTGCGGCGCGACCAGCGCGACAGCGCCAATGCGCAACCGATGGCACCGACAAGCATCGCCATCGAGCAGAACAGCAACTGCTCCACCGGCAGGATACCGGCGATGATCGGCCCGGCGATCGACCCGACCGTGCCGCCCAGCGCAATCACCGGGAACAGCCGACGCGATTGCAGGCTGTCGAACAGGTCTGCCATGAAGCTCCAGAACAGCGACACGGCAAACAGGTTGAACACGCTGACCCACACATAGAACACGATGCCGAGGTTGCGGGCACCAAGTTGGTCCTGGGCGCGGAATGCAGGCACGAAAGCGAGCAGGCCGAGGATGAAGAAGCCGTACACGAACGGAATGAAGCGCTCGCGCGGATGTCGCGAGACCAGGGCGCCGAAAACGGGCGTGAGCGCCAGCGTCACTACAAACGTGGCCAGCCAGAACGGCCACAAGTTGGTCGAACCCACAGCGGCGCTGAATTGGTCGCGCAACGGGCGCAACAGGTAATAGGAAGACAGGACGAAGAAGAAGAACAGGAAGCTCAGGCCCAGCGCGGTGCGCTCGGCGGGCTCGGAGCCGGTGACGACGGACCACAATGAGCGGGAGCCTTGGCCTTGCGCGGTGTCGGACATGCCGGGTCCATCACGGAACAAGGCATAAGCTTAGCCCAGACCCGCCGGAAAGCCCCGGCCGGAGCAATTACTCTAGTCCCCGGGGCCTAGCCTCGGTCGGCTCCTGCAAGAAGGGTGTTCGTGTACGACTACATCATTGTTGGCGCCGGGTCGGCCGGCTGCGTGCTTGCGAATCGGCTGAGCGAGGATTCCGCCACCCGCGTCCTGCTGCTTGAAGCGGGCCCGACCGACTGGAACCCGTTCGTGCACATGCCCGCGGGCCTGGCCAGGCTGGTCGGCGACAAGGGCGTGAACTGGAACTACAACACCGCCCCGGAACCGGGCCTGCTCGGTCGCCAACTGTGGTGGCCGCGCGGGCGCGTGCTTGGCGGCTCCAGCTCGATCAACGCGATGTGCTACATCCGCGGCAATCGTGCCGACTACGACCAGTGGGATGACCTGGGCGCGACCGGCTGGCATTGGGACAACGTGCTGCCCTACTTCAAGCGCGCCGAAGGCAACAGCCGCGGCAACAGCGCGCTTCATGGCGGCGACGGACCGCTCGGCGTATCCGATCCGCGCTACCAGAACCCGCTGTCGTCGGTGTTCGTGGAGGCCGCGCAGCAGGCCGGCTTTCCGATGACCGACGATTTCAATGGCATCGACCAGGATGGCTTCGGCTGGTACCAGACCACCACCCGCGGCGGTTCGCGCAGCTCGGCGGCCGAGGCCTATCTCAAGCCAATCCGCTCGCGACGCAACCTGAAGGTGCTCACCGGCGCGGTTGCCTCGTGCGTGACCTTCGATGATACCGGCCGCGCCAACGGCGTCAGCTTCACGCGCCACGGCAAATCCTTCAACGAAGGTGCCGCACGCGAGGTCTTGCTTTGTGGCGGCGCGCTGAACTCGCCGCAGTTGCTGATGCTGTCCGGCATCGGGCCGGCCGAGGAACTCGCGCGCCATGGCATCGCCGTGCGCGTGGATCTGCCGGGCGTCGGCGCGAACCTGCAGGACCACCTCGATATCTGCACCATGCAGCGCTGCACCCAGCCGGTCACCTACGACAAGACCAACGACGTGCTGGTTGCGCTGCAGTACTACCTGCTCAAGCAGGGCCCGGGCACCAGCAACATCGCCGAAACCGGCGGCTTCCTGCGCTCGGACCTGGCGGAGGACGCGCGCGCGGACATCCAGTTCCATTTCGTGCGGGCGCAGCTAGATGACCACGGCCGCAACCGATTGCCCGGCTACGGCTACACGGTGCACGCCTGTTACCTGCGGCCGCGCAGCCGTGGCCGGCTGCGCCTGGCCAGCGCCAATCCCGCCGACAAGGTGCAGATCGAGGCCGGCTACCTGAGCGATGTCGAAGGCCGCGACCGGCGGATGATGCTCGAGTGCGTGAAATTGTCGCGCAAGATCTTCGCCCAGGACGCGTTCGCGCCGTTCCGCGGCGAAGAGCTTCTGCCGGGTGTGGACGTGCAGGATGCCGCCGACATCGACGCCTATGTGCGGCGCAAGGCCGAGTCGATCTACCACCCGGTCGGAACCTGCAAGATGGGTAGCGATGACGACGCCATGGCCGTGCTCGACCCGCAGTTGCGGGTGCGCGGCATCAAAGGACTTCGCGTGGTGGATGCCTCGGTGATGCCCTGCCTGATTGGTGGCAATACCAATGCGCCGACAATCATGATCGCCGAGCGCGCCGCGGACCTCATCCGCGGCATCGCCACGAAATAGCAGCCCCGCTGGAAGCAGAGGCCGCGGCGCCTTGGCAACAGGCCTTCGCCCCGGAAACAGTCTGTCGCCGCAGCCAGGAATCCGCGCGCCTGCAAACTCAGGAAAGCCGCATCGCAGCGGCGCAGGCGCGCTCAGGCCGCCTGCAAATCGGGAATCGGCGGCAGCGGGCAGTGCAAGGC
>JBKJMY010000148.1:0-12398 GCA_046596115.1 Arenimonas sp. | reverse complement strand
CCGGCGCTGGTGGTGAAACCGACCTGGTTGTTGACCACGATGTGGACCGTGCCGCCGACGCGGAAACCACGCGCCTGCGACATCTGGAACAGCTCCATCACCACGCCCTGGCCGGCGAAGGCGGCGTCGCCATGGATGAGCACCGGCATCACCTGCTTGTGGCTGACGTCCTGGCGGCGCATCTGGCGCGCACGCACGGAACCTGCGACCACCGGATCGACGATTTCAAGGTGCGAGGGATTGAAGGCGAGCGCCAAGTGCACCGGTCCGCCGGGCGTGGCCACGTCGGCGGAAAAGCCCATGTGGTACTTCACGTCGCCGGAGTGTTCCGGCGTGTCGGGATGGTCGAACTTGCCCTCGAACTCCGCGAACAGTTTTTCAGTCGGCTTGCCGAGCGTGTTGATCAGGACGTTGAGGCGGCCGCGATGGGCCATGCCGACAACCACGTCCTTCACGCCGGCAGTGCCACCGCGGCGCACCAGGGTGTCCATCAACGGGATCAGGGAATCGCCGCCTTCCAGCGAGAAGCGCTTCTGGCCGACGTACTTGGTGTGCAGGTAGCGCTCCAGTCCCTCCGCGGCGGTGAGGCGCTCCAGTACGCGCAGCTTGTCGTCCGTGGATAGCCCGTAGTTGCCCGCGGCCGACTCCAGGCGCTGCTGCATCCAGTGCCGTTGCGTGGCATCGGAGATGTACATGAACTCGGCGCCGATCGAGCCGCTGTACGTTGCCTGCAACTTGGCCAGCAGGTCGCGCAGCTTGTATTTCGGGCTGCCGAAATAGGTGGCGACGTCGAATTCACGATCAAGGTCGGACGCGTCCAGGCCGTGGAAGGTGAGCCCGAGGTCCGGGGCCGGCTGCTTTTCCGCCATGCCGAGCGGATCGAGCGATGCGCCCAGGTGGCCGCGCGAGCGGTAGGCAGTGACCAGCTTGCCGAAAGCGGTCTGCCGGCGCGCTGCGTCCTCGTCGATGCCGGGGCCAGATGCACCGCCCCTGGCGCCGAGGCGGGCGGCTCGCTGCACCTGCGCCATCACCGCCGAATGCGGTACGTCGCCGGCTTCGCGGCCCTTCATAGCGTCAAAATAGGCCTTCCATTGCGGCGACACGGTGTCCGGCGCAACCAGGTACTGCTCGTAGAGGTCTTCGATGAAGCCGGCATTGCCGCCGGACAGCTGCGAGGTCTGGGAGAATTGCTTGATCAGGCTGTCCACGGTGGTAGTTGCTGCCTCGAGTCAACGGCCGTTTGCGGTCACGGGGGTGCCTGCCGGCGCGGGCAGGCAAGAACGACGATTATAGCCCGATCATGCTGCGTCCGGCCCGGTTGATGGCGGCGCAGCGCGGTTCGGACCGTCTGCGCGACGGCAAGGCGAGTGCCTCTCAGAACGCCAGAGTGCGCAACTCGGTGCAGGGACGGGCGCGCTCCCAACTGCGCTGGAACTGTTCCACCAACTGGCGCGAACGCCCGGGCAGGCTTGGGCTCCAATCGCCTTCATGGCGGCTGCCAAGCAGCCGGAACAGATAGCCGTCGGCGTCATTGGCCAGGTAGACCGAGGGATATTTCAGCTCCTCGGGGTCTTGCGGCGTGCGCAGGGAAAACACGCTCGGCAGCCGCTGGGCCAGCGCAACCAGGGCATGCGGTTGGCGCTGCGCGGCAACCGGGTCCTGCAGCAGGATGCGGATGCAACCACCACGTCCGGAGACGGCAAACGCCTTGAGCGCGTCCACCAAGCCGGGGTCGGCGTAAACCGCAGGCTCCAGATCACGCGTGTAAATCAGCAGTTCGCGACGCGCGCTGTTGGCCAGGCTTCGCACTGCGCGCAGGGTCGCGTCCAGGCCTTCGAAATCCGCAGCGTGGACCGAGGGCGACCGGGCCCGGGCCGGCGGGCGCTGCGACGGCGTGGCCGGATCGAGCGCCAGCCGCATGGCCTGGTGCTGGATGCCGGCTTCTTCGAAGCGTTCGCCATAGGGCTGGAAGCCGAACTTCTCGTAGAAGCCCAGTGCCCCGACCTGTGCATTGAGTGAGACCATGTCCCAACCCAGTTGCCGGGCACGATCCATCAGCGCAAGCAGGAGTGCTTCGCCGACCCCGCGGCCGCGCCAGTCGCTCAGCACGGCCATGCGGCCAATCTTGCGTTCGGGCGTGAGGCGTCCGGTGCCGATCGCCTGATGCCCGGCATCGCGAGCAATCACATGGTGGCATTGCGGATCGAGCGCGTCCCACTCTTCCTCCAGCGGCACTTGTTGTTCGACCACGAACACCGGTTCACGGATGCTGCGCAGGTCCTTGAAGTCGGCTGCGTAGTCGGCTGGCTCGACGCGGAAGTCCATGGTCACGGCGGAAAGCGGAGGCGTGTTCATCGTTGCGGTCTCCTGGAGTCGGCGCTCAGCCGCGCTTGCGTGGAGCGGGTGCCAGTCGATAGTGGCCGCTGGCGTGCAGGGATTCCAGCGCACTGCGTGCATCGGCATCCAGCGTGGCGATGGCGGCGGCGTCAAGGATGTCGGAAGCCGCCAGGACTTTCGCGGAACGCCGCCGCATCGGCCATGCGTCGCCGTTGACGAACAGGGTCGCAGCCTGTGCACCGCGTTCGGGCGTGGCGGCCCAGGCGCTGCGCGTGAATGGATGGCGCTGCAAGGTGCCGCCGGCGGCGAGGGTCTTTTCCACTGTCGGCCAGCGCGGCGTGCGCGGCGCGGCGACGATCTGGCCGGCGCTGCGATAGCGGGTGATGAAGCGCCCGAACCAATCGCGCCGGGTGCCGGCACCCGCGGATTGCATGGCAGCCAGGGTTTGTTCGACGCGATCCATCGCGTCGTCGTCGATTTCAAAGGCGTCACCCGATGCGCGCAGGTCGGGGTCGGTGTAGCGCTGTTCCTCGGGAAGCGATGCTGCCACTTCCTCGGCCAGGTCCACCAGCAGTTCGGCGCTCGAGGGCGCGCGCATGCCGATCGAGAAGGTCATGCAGGCATCCACCGCCTCGCCGTGGTGCGGCACGCCCGGCGGCAGGTAAAGGATGTCGCCGGGGTCGAGGACCCAGTCGTGCGAGGGCGTGAAGCGTTCCAGCAGCTTGAGTTCCGCGTCGGCGCGGAACTCGCGCGGCGCGTTGGCGGCGGCGTTGATTTGCCACCGCCGCTGTCCCTGCGCCTGCAACAGGAAGACGTCGTACTGGTCCACGTGCGGGCCAACCGAGCCGCCGGGCGTGGCATAGCTGATCATGACGTCGTCCACGCGCCATGCGGGCAGGAAGCGGAAATGGCGGAGCAGGGCGCGGACATCGGCGTCCCACTTGTCCATGTCCTGCACCAGCAGGGTCCAGTCGCGCCGGCCCAGCGTCGGAAACTCCGACTCTGCAAATGGCCCGGTGCGCACTGTCCAGCGGTCGGCCTTGCGATCGTGCTGCACCAGCCGTGATAGCGCGGCTTCTTCGCATGCCAGGCCCGCCAGGTCCTCGGGCGCCAGCGGCGGCGCGTAGCCGGGCAAGGCCTGGCGGATCAACAGTGGCGCCTTCTGCCAGTAATCGCGAAGGAAGCGATCCACGGGCATGCCGAGGAAGCGGGCGGCGGTGGCGCGCACTTCGATCACCAGCGCCTTGCCGGCCATCCTTACCTTGCCGGCTGCCATCGTCAGGCCTCGCGCGCGAGGCGCTCGGCCAGCCCGATATAGGCCGCTGGCGTCAGCGCGCGCAGCCGCGACTTCGCCGCCTCGGGCAAGTCGAGGCCATCGATGAAGTTGCGCATGGCGACGGCATCAATGCCGTGGCCGCGGGTCAGCGCCTTGAGCTGTTCATACGGATTGGGCAGGCCGTGGCGACGCATCACGGTCTGCACCGGCTCAGCCAGCACTTCCCAGGCGGCGTCGAGGTCGTCGGCCAGGCGCTCGGCATTCACACTGAGTTTGCCCAAACCGCGCGACAGCGCATCGAAGCCGACCAGCGAATGGCCAAACGCCGTGCCCAGTGCACGCAGCACGGTGGAATCGGTGAGGTCGCGCTGCCAGCGGCTGATCGGCAGCTTCTCGGCAAAATGCCCAAGCAGCGCATTGCCGAGGCCAAAGTTGCCCTCGGCATTCTCGAATTCGATCGGGTTGACCTTGTGCGGCATGGTCGAGGAGCCGACTTCGCCGGCCTTCACCGACTGGCGGAAGTAGCCAAGCGAGATGTAACCCCACAGGTCACGGCACAGGTCGATGGCGATGATGTTGATCCGCCGCTGCACGTCGCACAGTTCGGCGATGCCGTCGTGCGGTTCGATCTGGGTGGTGTGCGCGTTGAACTCCAGCCCGAGCGATGCGACGA
Source organism: Arenimonas sp. (assembly GCA_046596115.1). Taxonomy (GTDB): domain Bacteria; phylum Pseudomonadota; class Gammaproteobacteria; order Xanthomonadales; family Xanthomonadaceae; genus Arenimonas. The sequence continues at coordinate 8,112 of JBKJMY010000148.1, read as the reverse complement.
AGCGCGCCGCGAACGCCGGCCAGTCCACGTCGGGATAGGCGACGACGTGGGCGTTGTAGTTGCCGACCGCGCCATTGATCTTGCCGGGAAAGGTCTGGGCGGCGAGCTGCGCGCGCTGGCGCGACAGGCGTGCGACCACGTTCGCAAGTTCCTTGCCGACCGTGGTGGGCGACGCTGTCTGGCCGTGGGTACGCGAGAGCATCGGCAACCCGGCATGCTGCGTGGCCATCTCGCGCAGTCGTGCGCACAGCCCGTCGAGTGCCGGCAGCAGCACCGTGTCGCGCGCTTGGCGCAGCATCAGCGCATAGGACAGGTTGTTGATGTCCTCCGAGGTGCAGGCGAAGTGCACGAACTCCAGCGCCGGGGCGAGCGCCGCGTCATCGCGCAGGCGCTCCTTGATGAAGTACTCGACCGCCTTGACGTCGTGGTTGGTGGTGGCCTCGATGGCCTTGACGCGGGCGGCATCGGCCAGCGCGAAATCTTCAGAAAGGGCGCGCAGGCGCGCCGCGGCGTCGGCGTCGAGCGGTGCAAGCTCGACAATGCCCGGCTCGGCGGCCAGCGCCAGCAGCCACTCGACCTCGACCTGCACACGCGCGCGAATCAGGCCGAATTCGGAAAAAATCGGTCGCAGCGCATCGACCTTGCCGGCATAGCGGCCGTCAAGCGGGGACAGGGCCAGCAGGCGGTGGTCGGGGGTCATTGGGGGCTCCGGCGAATCGCTATCGGGGCTGCTTGTCAACAGACGGATGTCTGGTCAGCCCCTCCCACAATTCTACACGGGGCGCCGCATGGGCCGGGCGGGTCTATCATCGCTTACGACCCGAGTATGGAGCAGCACATGGCCGCCAAGACACGCCTGGAGCACGACAGTTTCGGGGAATTGCGGGTGCCGGCCAGCGCGCTGTATGGCGCGACGACACAGCGCGCGGTGCAGAACTTCCCGATCTCCGGGCTGCGTATGCCGCGCGCTTTCCTGCGCGCGATCGGTCTGGTCAAGGCCGCCGCAGCCGAAGCGAACGGTGCGCTCGGGCTGTTGCCGGCGGCCCGGGCCAAGGCCATTGCCGACGCGGCGCAGGTGGTGGCTGCAGGCGGTCACGACGTCGACTTCCCGATCGATGTGTTCCAGACCGGCTCGGGTACGTCGAGCAACATGAACGCCAACGAGGTGATCGCCACGCTTGCAGGCCGTGCGCTCGGCAAGCCGGTACATCCCAACGATGACGTCAACCTCGGCCAGAGTTCCAATGACGTGGTACCCACCGCCATCCAGGTTGGCGCGGCGCTGCAGTGGCACGAGGACTTGCGCCCGGCGCTCAAGCACTTGCGCGCGACCATCGACCGCCGGGCGAAATCGCTCGCCGGCGTGGTCAAGACCGGCCGGACCCATTTGATGGACGCGATGCCGCTGACCTTCGGCCAGGAGTTGTCGGCCTGGTCGGCGCAGTTGCGTTCTGCGATCGAACGCCTCGACGACAGTGCCGTGCGCCTGCAACGCCTGCCACTGGGTGGAACCGCAATCGGTACCGGCATCAATGCCGACCCGCGTTTCGGCAAACGCGCAGTGGCGGCGCTGCGCAAGGCCAGCGGCGTGCGCTTCACCCAGGCCGACAACCTGTTCGAGGGCATTGCCGGGCAGGACGCGGCGGTGGAATTTTCGGGGCAATTGAACGCGCTGGCGGTTGCGCTGACCAAGATCTCCAATGACCTGCGCTGGATGAACTCCGGCCCCCTTGCGGGCCTGGGCGAGATCGAATTGCCCGCGTTGCAGCCGGGCAGTTCGATCATGCCGGGCAAGGTCAATCCGGTCATTCCGGAGGCGATGGCGATGGTCTGCGCGCAGGTGGTCGGCAACCACGCGACCATCACCATGGCCGGCGCCAGCGGCAACTTCCAGCTCAACGTGATGCTGCCGGTGATCGCCTTGAACCTGATGCAGTCGCTGCAACTGCTGGCGAACGGCTCGCGCCTACTGGCCGATGCGGCCATTGCAGGTTTCCGCGTGCGCAACGACCGGCTTGACGCCAGCCTGGCGCGCAATCCGATCCTGGTGACGGCGCTGAATCCCGTGATCGGCTACGAGGCGGCGGCGAAGATCGCCAAGCGCGCTTATACCGAAGCGCGGCCGGTGCTGGACGTGGCGAGGGAGATGACCGATCTGTCGGAAAAGCAACTGCGCAGCCTGCTCGACCCCAAGGCACTGACCCGCGGCGGAATCGCTGGCTAGAAGGCGCATGCGCTGGCCGGGCTGATTCCTTCCCGGTCAAATGCCAGCGTGGCCTTTCCACCCTTGTAGGTGATGATCCAGATGCTATCGAAATCCTTGTTCTTCCACTTGGGCGGATTGCTCGCGCCGAGTGCAGAGGCCAGCGCCGGGATCGCCTCATGTTGCCAGACCATGAGGATGGTGCCCCGCTTCCGGAACAACTGGTCGGCAATTGCAGGACCCGCGTCGGTGTCGAACTCGCTGTTGACCTTCAGCTGATGCTTGACCACGAGCGGGATGATGGTCTCGAACATGCGCGCATGGGCTTGCGATTTGCCGGACCCCATCAATGGGACATAGACGCGATCCGGGACGCCGAATTTGCTTTCCAGCACCCTTGGCAACTGCAGGGCCCGATTTTCGCCCTGGCAGTTCAGGTGATCCCCGGTGTCCGGCTTTTCGCCATGCCGGATGATCACGACCCGCAGGCTGTCATCGGGCATTGAGCCGGCAACGCTGGGGAAGGACAGGACCGCTGCGACCGTGCCGGAAAGCAGGACAAGGGGGACGAGGATTCTCATGGCATTTCTTCCTTGCAACGCATCCACTCCAGCCTTGGCCACCCTCAGAACGACACCTGCAGCCGCACGCCCAAAATGCTGGGATTGTCGGAAATGCCGCGCCGATCACTGTGCACCTTGATGTAGTTGAGCATCAGGCGCGTATTGTTGTTGGCGTACCAATTCAGGCCGAAGGTAAGGTTGTGTTCGCTTCCGCCCCGTACCGGAGCGTCATTCAGATTCACACGGCTGTAGCGCGCACTCAGTTCCCACGCGCCGCCAGGCCTGCTGGGCACAATGCCCTTGAAGGCGCCGTTCTTGTACTCCCGAGACTCGCCGGTCAACACCCAACTGCCGCCAACGTACCAGCCCTGGAAGTCCAGGTTTGGCTGGCTGTTGTCGCGGCTAAGGTGGGCGCGCAACAATTCCGACTGGATCGACACCGGACCGTGCTTCCAGGCCGCCTCCAGCCCCAGCCGGTTGACCCGTGCCACGTCGGTGATGGTCCCGGTCCTGACCAACTTCGGATCGGTGGGGAGGGCCTCGGGACGGGCTCCGAAACTGAAGTCGCCGTGCGGCCGTTCGCTGGTGGCATCCAGCCCGAAATGCAGTAGGGAATTGCCATGGTTGATCGGGGCGAAGGTGAACCTTGCGGCCACGCCGCTTGCCTCGTTGCCGCCCACCGAGGAGCCGAATACCATCGCCGCAAACGTGTGGTTGGCGCCCTTGCCCTCGAATGCAATCCCCTTCCTTCGAGACAAGCCAAAGGCATCGCTGGGCAATGATCTTTCGAGGAAAGTGGTCTCGTTGGAGCTGGCATCCTGGTCCAGCCCGAACGGTACCTTCGACTGGCCTATGGTGATCTTTCCTGCTTTCCAACCATCAAAGCGCAGGTACGCATCTTTCAGCGAGCCACCGGTGGCAAAATTGTAGACGACCTTGGCTGACCAATCATCGCTGAATTTCGCCTCTACGCCGAACTCCGCCCGGCGCACCAGGAACCTGCTGTCGAACGGCGTCTTGTCGTCCTGGTACTTCGCGTAGTCGAGCTGCAGGCGGCCGGTCGGATTGAGCTCGAACGCGTCCGCGGACGTTGCTTTCGCCGCCAGGATGGCGGCCGCCAGCAGCTTGAGCTCATGCCTCATTGCCTGTCCTTAAGCGTGCGATCCCCGTGGCGACAGGCTGCCGGGAAGGAGCAGCGAATTGGCTGCCGGCCTGGACTGTCACGCCTGCTGGCGCGGGCAAGGCGTTGACCTTGCGCAATACGGGCAGGAAATTGTTGTGCTTTCCGACCAGCCCGAGCGTCGCCGCGCCGATGCAGTACTTCGAACACCGCTTGGTCGGGTGCTGGTGCAACTCACGCAGGAGCTTGTCGGCGATGCCATTGCCATTGGCCGACTTGGTCTCGACGATGACAACCCTCTCGTCGATGGCATGCGACCGATCGACCCCGGCAAACGAGAGCCCGAAATCAATGGTCATGCGTTCGCCCCCGTTCTTGGCGACCAAGGAAACGCGCTGGTAACTGATTTCAAGCAATGGCCTCAGCTCAAGCTCGAATTTCCGGCCGTAGAACTCGGCGTAGGTCAACCGTATGAACTCCTCGGCCCTTGCGTCCAGTTCTCCGTATTTCTCGTAGGGGTGATCCAGCCGCTTCTTGACGGTGATCCCGCGCTTGTCCTTCAGTTTCACCTCGATGAAACATTGGCGCATGTCGGCGTATTTCCGGACCCTGACCTTGCAGCGCTGGCGTCGACCATTGTGGTGCTCGAAGTAGCTGGTGAATTCCCGGTCGTCGAAGTAGCAGGTCAGGTAGGTGAAATCGCGCTTGCCAGCGATCTCCAGGATGTCGAAGTGCCCGGCCAGCTGCGGTAAGGCCTGGCGCAACACCGCTGCGGCAACGATGTATTTGTTGTCCAGGCGATTGAGCATTGCGGCCTTGCTGTTGAGCTGCGGCAGCGTAATTGGTTGGAAGGGATCGATCAGCCAGTCTTGCAGCGAGCCGGAAAACTCGTCATGGCCGTTGCCTGCGACCGGCAATGGCGGCAGTCGCAGATGCCCCTGAACCGATTGCGTCGACAACGCTGGCATTGCCGGGAATTTTCTTGTGATTTCAGGGCCCCTCATCGTCAGCCCCCGGCCTGCTTGCGGTAAAAGACATTGATCCTGGCCATGTCGTTCACATAATCGAGCGAGACAATCTGGTAGGACATCACCTCGACGCCAAGGCGCCTGCCGAGATCTGCGCGCATGGCCGGCGGATCGGAAAGCGAGTGCGCTTCGATCTTGTCGAGGGTGATCTTGATCCCGTCCACAGACCTAAGAATCGAGGGGTGGTCGACGATGAACGCGCCGAGCAGGACGAGTCCGGCAATGGAGGCGACCAGCGCGATCGTGGTGCCATGCACTGAGCAGATCACCGCAATCGCCACGCTACCGAAGAAGTAGGTGATCTCGATCTTGCTGATCGGTTCCGAGCGCAGGGTGAACAGTGCCAGGATCGCGAATAGCCCGAATCCGGCGCCGACGCTGAATTGCACGCTGGAGAGCACTGTCAGGACGCCAAACACGAAGATATTGAACATGGCCGCCGCTGTGACCAGTTCCTTGTCGCGGTAGCGGCGGTAATACATGCCGAATACGAGCACGATCATGGAGATCGAATCGATCGCGAACCGGGAGGCCAGGTCGAGCAGGGCAGGAGGAAGCTGGATTTGCGTCACGAATGTGGACCAGGCGCGGGGGGGGGGCTCGAGATCGAGGCCAGTCACAATCACGCACAGTCATGGCGGTTTCCGTCGCATTAATATAATAGTTTGGAAATACTCGCAACAATTCTGAAACACCGGTGAAGCAAATATGTAATTTTGCCGTCACGGGTCACGTTTTCACGGGGTGGCGCCCTGCGTCATTGCCGCGTCCGCTGCTGGCTCATGTCCACACAGGAAAAACGCCCCGACGGGGCGTTTTCCATGTTCTGCCGCGGCCGCGGCGATCAGCCTTCGTCTTTCCAGCGGCGCAGGCGGATGGCGGCGTAGATGAAGGCGGCCCCGACCACCAAGCCGATCCAGGCATCCGGGCTGGCCAGCGTCTTGTAGCTGTGCAGCACCAGGGCGCCGAAGTCGATCTGGTTGTTGTGCATCTGCATGCCGCCCGCCGAATCCACGAAACCGAACCAGGAACCGGGCACCACACTGAGCAGTCCGCGCGCCACGATGTGGTGCCAGAACCACTTCACGTTCCAGCCGAAGTTGAACATGGCATTGAACCAGACCAGCAGGACGCCGGTCAGCAACGGTGCGCCGACTGCCCACAGGAACACCTTCGAACGCGACCAGGCCGAGACCATCAACAACCAGCCGACCGTCGGCAATGCCCAGATGGCGTACAGCGGAATCAGGGCCAGCAACTCGAACGGCCCGGCCCAGGTTGCCGGTGAAGCCAGCACCGAGCCAAACACGTTCAGGCCGGTCAACGCCGCGCCCGCGCAGATGATCAACAGCGACAGGACGCTCACCACGACCCCGAACGCAATGGTCAGCAGGGGTGCACCCACGATGGCCATCGCCACCTTTGCCAGCACGGTCTCGCTGTCGGACACCGGCAGCGACTTCCAGAACAGCACGCTGCGGTCCTTGCGCTCGTCGAACAGGCTGCCCAGGCAGAAGAAGAAGACCACGAATGCCATCACCATGAACAGCGGCGCCGCGGTACCGATATAGCCCTGGCTGATCGCATTGACGATCTGGGTCCGCTGCCCGGCATCCACCACGTTGGACAGGTTGGTAACCTGCTCGCCGTTGATCTGGAAGCCGTGCTGCTTGCTGGCAGTGATTCCGATCACCATCGAAATCGCCAGGAACAGGGTCAGGAGCGCGCCGACCACCGCCGGTGCCCAGAAGAAGCCGCCCTTGTGCTCCCAGAATTCGCGCTTCAACAGCCATTTGTAGGTGTTCATGCGTAGGTTCCTTTCATCATGGCCACGAACAGGTCGGCAACACCGACATTGCGGGTCTCGCCCAGCGCCTCGGCCTGCGCGCGCGGGACACCGTCGAACAACATCACCGACTTGCCGAACACCTGGCGCTCGTCGATCGGCTTGAGGGCCCGCGCGGCGTCGACCTTCTCCGCCGGAACCATCACCTCGATGAAGCGCTCGGCGACGTCATCCATCGTTGCCGACAAGGTGATCTTGCCGTCGCGGATGAACATCAGGTCGCTGAGGATGTGCTCGATCTCCTCGACCTGGTGGGTGGTGACGATGATGGTCTTGCCTTCGTCGAAATAATCCTCGAGCAGGTTCTGGTAGAACTGCTTGCGGAACAGGATGTCCAGGCCCAGGGTCGGCTCGTCGAGCACCAGCAACTTGGCGTCGATTGCCATCACCAGGGCCAGGTGCAACTGCACCACCATGCCCTTGGACATCTCCTTGACCTTCATGCCCGGGCGCAACTTGGTGTTGGCCAGGTAACGCTCGGCCTTGGCACGATCAAAGCGCGGATGCACGCCGGCGACGAAGTCCACCGCCTGTTCGACTTTCAGCCAGCGCGGCAGCACCGCGACGTCGGCGATGAAGCAGACCTGCTCCATCAGCTGGTCGCGCTGGGTGCGCGGATCCATGCCCAGGACGCGAAGCTCCCCTTCGAAGGGGATCAGGCCGAGTACGGCCTTCAACGTGGTGGTCTTGCCCGATCCATTGGGCCCGATCAGGCCGATGATCCGGCCGGAAGGGATCTCGAAGCTGACGTTGTCGACGGCGACTTGCTTGCCGTAGTGTTTGCTCAGCCCACGGGCGGAAATGACCGTGCTCATGCCGCACCTGCCTGCGCCGAACGCAGCAGCTTCTCGATGTCCAGGCCCAGGCGGGTGATCCGCTCGACCATTGCCGGCCACTCGTCCTTCAGGAAGTGCTCGCGTTCGCTGGCCAGCAGCTTTTCGCGGGCGCCGTCGGTCATGTACATGCCAAGTCCCCTTCTTTTTTCGACCAAGTCTTCGTCCGCCAGCTCCTGGTAGGCGCGGGAGACGGTAATCGGGTTGAGCTGGTACTCGGCCGCGATCTGGCGCACCGAGGGCAGCGCGTCGCCGGGCTTGAGCAAGCCGTCAAGCATCATTCCAACCACCCGCTCCTTGAGCTGGCGGTAGATGGGTGCGTTGTCGCTCCAGGCAATGGCCATCTCAGCCCTCCCCGCGCGGCAGCACCAGCGAGAATGAAAAGAAGGGCATGGTCAGCTGGCTGCGCATGCCCAGGTTGCGCTTGTGGGTGTCGCGAAGACCGACGATTCCGTCCCCGCCCGTCTCGATGCTGGAGGCACCGATGTCGGTTCTGTTCAGGGCTGCATTCGGGCTCAT
>JBKJMY010000304.1:0-3109 GCA_046596115.1 Arenimonas sp. | reverse complement strand
CAACAGACGGCAGCGTCTGCGCCAGCGCCGAACGCACGGCGTCGCCGACGGTGTTGGCGGCATTGCGGCAGGGGATGACGACGGAGACCGTCGGGACGAGGGGCATGGGATTGCGGGGTCCGGAGGCTGGGTGGAGCGGCCAGTTGATATTACCAGCCCGGTGTCTTGCGCCTGCCAGAGCCGGGATGGTTGGCGAAGATACCGGGTATAGGCCGGGGTCACGCCCGGGCTATCGCCATGCGGGCCGATCCGCGATAGCGTTGCCCGTCGGTGCGTCGGCGCTTGCGCGCCGCGCTCCGGGCATCGCGCCCAGTCCAGTCCAGTCCAGTCCAGTCCAGTCCAGTCCAGTCCAGCACAGCCCAGCCCAGGGGAACCACGCATGAAGCTTCATCTGTCTTGCCTGCTGGCGTTGCTTGCCAGCGGCAGTTTGCACGCCGCCACCTACACCGCCGACGAACTCGTGGCCAAGAACCTCGCGGCACGCGGTGGCGCAGACAAGTTGCGCACGATCACCAGCCAGCACGTGGCAGGCAAGATGCGGCTGGGCGGCGGCCAGGAGGCGAAGACCGAATCCTGGGCGATTGCGCCAGCGCAGTGGCGCGATGAATTCAGCTTGCAGGGCCTCACTGCAGTCGAGGCCTGGGACGGCAAGCAGGCCTGGGCGATCAATCCCTTCGAAGGCCGCCGCGATCCACAAAAGCTCACCGCCGACGATGCCAAGGACATGATCGAGTCCGCTGACTTCGCCGGCCCGTTGCTCGATTACAAGGCCAAGGGCAGCCGGGTGGAATACCTGGGCACCGAAGACATTGACGGCACCGACGCGCACAAGCTGCGGGTAACCTTCAAGAACGGCGACAGCTGGGTGGTGTACCTGGACCCGGACCAGTTCCTCGAGATCCGCATCGTCAGCCACCACATGGTGCGCGGCCAGGAGCGCGTCGCCACGACCGACGTTGGCGAATATGAAAAGGTCGACGGCATCTACTTTCCCTTCGAAGTGGGCAACAACCATATCGACACCATGACCCTGAATCCGAAGATCGATCCGGCACAGTTCGCGATGCCCGGCAGCGGCGCCGCTCCCGCGGGAGCAGGCAAGTGAGGCCGGCGCGCGTGTTGGGCGCCGCACTGTTGATCGCATCGCAGGCTGCCGCGGCCGCTGCCGCACAAGCACCGGCGACAGCTGCCGCGCAAGCACCGGCGACCGCGACCGCCACGGCGACGGCGACCGCGACCGCGACCGCCACGACGACGGCGACGGCGACCGCGACCGCGCCTGTGCAACTGGACCAGGGCGTCATCTCTGGCCTGGGCATCCGCAATATCGGCTCAGCCACCATGAGCGGGCGCATTGCCGCAGTTGCCGCCGCGCACCAGAGCAATGGCGACCTCGTGCTGTACGTCGGCGCAGCCAGCGGCGGCGTGTGGAAGTCCACCGACGGTGCGACCACCTTCAAACCCAAGTTCGACAAGCAGCCGGCGCAGTCCATCGGCGCAATCACCATCGACCCGAACAACATCAATACCGTGTGGGTCGGCACCGGCGAAGCCTGGACGCGCAATTCGGTGTCCATCGGCGACGGCATTTACCGCAGCACCGATGGTGGCGAGACCTGGGCCAACATGGGCCTGGCGCAGTCCGAACGCATCGTCAAGATCGCGGTGCGGCCGGGCAACAGTAATCTTGTGCTGGCCTGCGTTACCGGCAAGTTGTGGAGCGACTCGAACGAGCGCGGTGTGTATCGCAGCAGCGACGGCGGCAAGAGCTGGGCACTGGTGCTCAAGGGCAGCAATGGTTCGACTGGTTGCGGCTCGATGAGCGTGGATGCCAGCCATCCCGACACCGTGTTCGCATCGCTGTGGGACTTCCGGCGCAAGGGCTGGACCTTCCGTTCCGGCGGCGAGAACGCCGACGCGCCGTCAGGTAGTGGCCTGTACCGTTCCGATGATGGCGGCAGCCATTGGAGCGAGGTGACACCGGACAACAGCCGTGGCCTGCCGGCCAAGCCCTATGGCCGCATCGCGGTCGCGGTGGCGCCCTCCAATTCGAAGGTGGTGTACGCCTTCGTTGAATCGATCAAGAGCGCGCTGTTCCGCTCCGACGACGGCGGCAAGAGCTGGGATCGGCGCGACGACAGCCAGTCCATGGTCTGGCGTCCGTTCTACTTCGCCAACCTGATCGTGGATCCGACCAACCCGGAGCGCGTGTTCAAGCCGGACGGCGCGCTGATCCAGAGCCTGGATGGCGGCAAGACCTTTGCCAATACCGGCGGCGGCGCGCATGGCGATTTCCACGACGTGTGGATTGATCCGCTCGACCCGAGCAAGGTGATCACCGGCGATGACGGCGGCCTGTGGCTGTCCAAGGACGGCGGCAACGGCTGGTGGAAGGCCAACAACCTGCCGGTGTCGCAGTTCTACCACGTGAGCGTGGACAACGATGACCCCTACCACGTGTACGGCGGCCTGCAGGACAACAGCTCGTGGGTGGGCGATTCGTCCTATCCGGGCGGCGTCACCAACCAACGCTGGGAAAACATGTATGGCGGCGACGGCTTCTGGATGTTCCCGGACCCGAGCGACCACAACTATCTTTATGCCGAGGCGCAGGGCGGCTACATCGGCCGCGTGGACCGCCGCACGCTGCTGTCGCGCGACATCCAGCCGCGCGCCAACTACGGCGAGAAGCTGCGCTGGAACTGGAACACGCCGATCCATCTGTCGCCGAACGAGAAAGGCACGCTGTACATCGGCGCGCAGTTCCTGTTCCGCAGCCGCGACCACGGCCAGACCTGGGATCGCATCTCGCCCGACCTGACCAGCAACGATCCCGCCAGGCAATTGCAGGAACTGTCCGGTGGCATCACCGTGGACAATTCCGCGGCCGAAACCTACACCACCATCTACGCGATCAGTGAATCGCCGCGCGATGGCAAGGTACTGTGGGTCGGCACCGATGACGGCAACGTGCAGGTCACGCGCGATGGCGGCAGGAACTGGAGGAACGTCACCACCGGCGCCGGCGTGCCAGCCAACTCGTGGGTGTCGTACATTGATGCCAGCCACTTCGAGGCCGGCATCGCCTACGTCGCCTTCGATCGCCACA
>JBKJMY010000250.1:0-7773 GCA_046596115.1 Arenimonas sp. | reverse complement strand
GCGGCGGCCAGATCTCGATCAACTGCGGCTGCAACCAGAGCTACTACGCCTTCGTCTATCCGTCCAAGCCGTACGAGATCCACGTCTGCAGGGCGTTCTGGACGGCTCCGACCGCTGGCACCGACTCCAAGGGCGGCACGCTGATCCACGAGACCAGCCATTTCACCGTTGTCGCCGGCACCAACGATGTGGTCTACGGCCAGACCGGCTCCAAGAGCCTGGCGATCAGCGATCCGGACGGGGCGTTGAACAACGCCGACAGCCACGAATACTTCGCCGAGAACACCCCGACGCAGCAGTAATGCACCGGTAACCGATGAACGGGCCTGCTCCGGCGGGCCCGTTTTTTTTCGCCTGCATGGCCTGATCGCCTAAGCTTTGGGCATGGACATCCACCTGCTTGCCTGGGCCTTCGCCGCCCTGCTCATCCTTGCCGGCCTCGCCGGCACCGTCCTTCCCGCCCTGCCCGGCCTGCCGCTGATGTTCGGCGGAATGTGGCTGGCCGCGTGGGCCGAGGATTATTCGAAGGTCAGCGGCTGGACCATCGCGTTGCTGGGCTTGCTGACGCTGGCGTCGATCGGCGTGGACATCGGCGCGACGGCACTCGGTGCCAAGCGCGTCGGTGCAGGAAAGCTGGCGATGCTGGGCGCGGCGATCGGCACGCTGGTCGGCGGAGTGATCTTCAGCATTCCCGGGCTGATCCTCGGCCCGTTCGTCGGCGCCGTCCTGGGCGAACTCGCGCGCGGAAGTGAGTGGCGCAAGGCATCGAAGATCGGCGTCGGCACATGGCTCGGGCTGGTCCTCGGCACCGCGCTCAAGCTCGGACTCGCCTTCGCCATGCTCGGGATTTTCGTGCTGGCCTTGCTGGTGCCCTGAGGTCGCAGGCGGCTGTCGCCGCCTGCATCGTCCATCGATCGCCTAACCCAGTTCGCGCAAGCTCACAGTTGGCGGCGCCGACAGGATCCGCCGCGTCGCGAGCATGCCTGCGGCCACCGCGGCGAGCACGCCCACGCTGGTACTGGTAACCACCAGCGCCCAATCGACGGCAAACGGCAGGTCGAGGACCTGTTCGGCAACTACGCCCGCGAGCAGGCTGGCCGCAATCGCCGCCGCCAGTCCGGTCAGCAAGCCGATGACCGCAAATTCCGATGCCTGCGCCAGCAACAGCTGGCGGCGGCTGCCGCCCAGCACGCGCATCACCGCTGCCTCGAGCAGGCGTTCGTCCTGCGATGCACCAATCGCCGCGACCAGCACCAGCACACCGGCAGCGAGCGAGAAGTAGAACACCGCCTCGACCACGGCCGACACCTGGTCCACCGTGGACCGGACTTGCGCAAGCATGGCGTCAATATCAATGACGGTGAGGTTGGGATGCGCCGCGACCAGATTGCGCGCAAGCGCGTCGCCGTTGCCGACGTGCACACCACCCACGTAGCTTGCCGCGAAGTCGTCGAGTACACCCGGTGAGACAAGGACGAAGAAATTTGGCTTGAAACTCTGCCAGTCCACCTTGCGCAGGCTGGTGATGGTTGCTTCAAGGCGCTGCCCGGCGACATCAAAGGCCACCCGGTCGCCCGGCTTCCAGCCGAGCATGTGGGCGAAGTCCTCCTCCACCGACAGCTCGGTGCCCTTGCTTCCCGTTGCTGGCCAGAAGCGGCCGTCGGTAATGCGATTGTCGGGTCGCAGGACCGCTGCGGAGCTCAGGTTGAATTCGCGCTCGGCAAGGCGCTTGGCGCGATCGCCCCCCGCTTCGAAATCCGCACCGGTCACCGCCTTGCCATTCCACTCCACCAGCCGCGCGCGCACCATTGGCACAAGCTCCGCCGCGGGCGCGCCAGACTGTGCGATCAATCGTTTCACGTCGGCGAGTTGGTCGGGTTGGACATTGACGATGAACCGGTTGGGCGCATCGGCGGGCAACGCGTCCTGCCAGCGCGCGAGCAAATCGGTTCGCACGAAGGTCAGCAACAGCAAGACCATCAGTCCCAGTCCGAGCGAGGCAATCTGGGCGACACTGGCGGCAGGACGACGGCTCACGTTCGCCAGTCCGTAGCGAAGCGGCCCGTGCAAGCGGCCGCGCAACTTGCGCACAACGGCGATCAACGCCAGCGCGAGCAGCCCAAGCATCGCCAGGGTTGCCAGGATGCCGAGCAGCATTGCCGTGCCCAACGCCGCGGAACCCGCCTTCCACCACAGCAATACGCCCAGGCCCGAAAGACCCAGCACGGCCACGACCCAGGCACTTGGTTCGGCAGCGTCAAGGTCTTGGCGCAACACGCGCAGGGCAGATACGCGACGCAACGCAAGCACCGGCGGAATTCCAAACGCGAGCAGTACAGTCATGCCGACCGCGACTGCTTCGATGGCCGGTTGGATGCCTGCCGCCGGCACGGCAACCTGCATCGCCTGCGCCAGCCACGCGCCTGCTGCAGCCTGCAGTGCCCAAGCCAGCGCAACGCCGATCGCGCTCGCACCGATGCCCAGCAAGGCGAGTTCGCCGACATGGATTCCGACCAGCGTGCGTTGGCTTGCGCCCAGGCAACGCATGACCGCGCTGCCTGCCTGGTGGCGCGCGCTGTGCCTGCGTGCCGCCATCGCCACGGCGATCGCTGCGAGCACCACGGCCACCAGCGCCGCCAGCCCGAGGAAGCGTCCCGCGCGATCAAGCGCAGTTCGCACCTCGGGCCGCGCATCCGCCGCGGTTTCCAGGCGCTGGCCGCGACCCAACGCGGGCCGGACCGCAGCCACGAACGACTCCACGGCAGACGGGTCGCCAGCCACGACCAGCCGATAGACGATCCGACTGCCGGGCTGTTCCAGGCGGGTTGCCGGCAAGTCGGACAAGTTGAGGAAGACTTTCGGACCGGCGGCAAAGTAATCCAGTGAGGCTTCCGGCTCCTGGGTCACGAATGCAGTCAGGCGCAACCGGCTTTCGCCGACCTGCACCTGGTCCCCGAGTCGCGCCGACAGCGCCTGCCCGCCCGCCCGGCTCATCCACACCGTGCCGCGCGCCGGAATACCCTTGGCAAACTGTTCGCGTGCGGATCCTTCCCGCAGGATGGTGAAACGGCCGCGCAGGGGGAAACCTTCGCCGATGCCGCGGACATCGCCGAGCTTGAGCTTGTCGCCGACGCCGACCATGCTTGGGAACGCATGCGTCTGCGTCACTACCAACCCGGGCCGCTGCGCCAGCTTGCGTAGCGCCGCGCCGATGGGTTCGTCGGCGCGCAAGATGGCATCGCCACCGAGCAGCGTATTGGCCTGCATGGCAAGCGCGCGTTCGGCGCGGTCGGTCAGCAATCCCACCGAGCCGACCGACATGACCGCAAGCACCAAAGCTGCGAGCAACACGCGCAATTCGCCTGCTGCCAGGTCGCGGCGCAATTGTCGCCACGCCAGCGCCAGCAATCTCACGATCCGACCAGCCGTCCGCGATCAAGGCGCAATATGCGGCTGCAGCGCTCTGCCAGGCGCTCGTCATGAGTCACCAGCACCAGGGTGGTTCCGGCCTGGGCGTTCAGGCCAAACAGCAAATCGATCACGGCGCGGCCGGTTTCGGTGTCGAGGTTTCCAGTGGGCTCGTCGGCAAACAGCAGCGAGGGACCCGTCACGAACGCACGCGCCAGCGCGACGCGCTGCTGCTCGCCGCCGGACAGTTGCCGGGGATAGTGGGTCAGGCGCTCGCCCAGTCCAACCCGCTCGAGGATCTGCGTCGCCGGCCCCGTGGTGTCGCGGTCGCCGCGCAGCTCCAGCGGCAACATCACGTTTTCCAGCGCGGTCAGCGCCGGCAGGAGTTGGAAACTCTGGAACACGAAGCCCACTTTCTCGCCGCGCAACTTGGCCCGCCCATCTTCGTCGAGCGCCGACAACTCGACGTCATCGAGCATGACCGATCCGGTGCTCGGCTGGTCCAGGCCGGCGAGCAACGACAGCAACGTGCTCTTGCCCGACCCGGATGCACCGACAATGGCGACCGCCTCGCCGGCCTCGATCCGGAACCCGACGCCATCAAGGATGGTCAGTTCATGATCGGGCAAGCGGACGCGCTTACCCAAACCTTCGGCAACCAATGCGCCGGATCGGGCCGCCGCATGGCTTGAATCGGGCGTGTTTGCCGCCATTGCATCAGACATGGGAACGGGAGCCTGCGGGATGAACCAAGGATATGGAGGGTGCGAGCGCCGAGTTCAACCGGTGCGGGCATGGATCATGGGTTTGCTGCTTGCGTGGGCGGGCCTTGCCTGGCCCGGCTTCGCCATCGCCAGCAATGGTCCAGCCGGCAATGGGTCAGCCGGCGGCGGGCCGGTCGGCATTGCGTCGGCACGCCCCGCGTCGGCGGCCGCGGCGCGGCAGGCAACGACGCGTACCCTCCTGGTGCTGGGTGACTCGCTCTCTGCCGGCTACGGGCTGGCGGCGAATCAGGGCTGGGTGAGTCTGGCGGCGGTGCGGATGCGAACGACGCATCCGACGTGGCGCGTGGTGAATGCGAGCGTGAGCGGCGATACGACAGCAGGTGGCGCGTCCCGCATCGCGCGCGAGCTCAAACGCGTCCGCCCGGCCGTGGTGGTGATTGAACTGGGCGCCAACGATGGCCTGCGTGGCCTGGAACTGGTACATAGCCGGGACAACCTGGAGCGGATGATCACGCAGTCGACGGACAGCGGCGCGCGCGTCCTGCTGGTCGGCATGCACCTGCCGCCGAATTTCGGCCCGCAATACACGAAAGGATTCGATGCCATGTACGCCGGCCTCGCCAAGTCACATCAGGTGGCGTTTCTTCCGTTCCTGCTGGCACCCGTCGCCGACGACCGGCGCAATTTCCAGGCCGACAACATGCATCCGGTCGCCGCCGTGCAAGGTCGCCTGCGCGACCATGTCTGGTCTGCGCTCGCGCCGCTGCTCAAGTAGGGGCCGCTGCTCAAGTAGGGGCCGCTGCCGATATCGGGGACGCTGCCGGATTCAGTTGGCTCAGGCCTGCGCCGCCTGCGCTGCGATCGCATCGTGGGTGTGCGTGAACACGCCCGGCCCGGATTGCCCAAGCAATGCCACGATGGCGCGTGCGACCGAACGTGCCGGGATGCTGCGATAGCGGCGCAGTCCGCCCAACAGCAACGGATCAGCCAGCGGAGCGAGCCGCTGCGCGATGGCTTCGGCCGGCCGACGCTCGGCGCGAGGGCCGATCAGCAGGCCAGGTTGCAGCAGGTCCAGTCGGGTGAAGCCGGCGCGCTCGAGCGCATCTTCCACTTCGCCCTTGACGCGCAGGTAGAAATTGCCCGACTGCCGACTTGCGCCGACCGAAGACACCAGCACGGCGCGACTCGCACCCAGCTCGCGTGACAGGTTCGCCAGTCGAATGACCAGTTCTCTGTCCACCGCAAGAAATGCCTCGCGCGAGCCTGCAGCGCGCAGGGTGGTGCCCAGGCAGCAGACGTAGGCATCCAGTGGCAGCGCGTGTGCGTCGCGCATGGTGGAGGTCAGGTCGCGATCTGCTTCTGGTGTTGCGAAGTCGCAAACCGCCGCGACCAGGCGTGGGTCCGATAACTCGAGTGCGCGCCGCACGGGTGCCACCAACTGGCCGGAAAATCCCGGTGAAGCCAGTATCTCGCGCGCAACAAGCCCACCCACCAGCCCGGTCGCCCCGGCCAGCAGGATGCGCTGTGTGCTCAGGCCCACTCGCTCAGGTCCTCGGCTGCGTACAGTTGCGCCCATGACGGACGCGCCCGCATCAGGTCGGCAAGGCGGCGCAGGTTCGGCCAATCGATCGCCTGCCGAGTCAAGTTGCGCGACCAGCGCATGAGCATGACCAGGTAGAAGTCAGCCGCGCTGACCTGCTCGCCGAGCAGATAAGGCCCATGGGCGCCCAGATGGGCATCGAGCCGGGTGAAGCTGTCGGCGGCATCGCGCTCTGCTGCAGCTTTCACCAGCTCCGCGTTGTCAGCGCCGGCCGGCTCATCCGGGTAATACCAGCGACGGAAGGCCGGCTGCAGGGTATTCGCGCAGAACGCGATCCACTGGTAATAATGCGCGCGCTCGTTGCTTCCGGGCGCGGGCGCGAGCCCTGCTTCGGGATGCGTATCGGCAAGTTGCATCACCAGCGCCGCGACTTCGGTGCGCGGTTCGCCATCCACCACCAGCGTCGGCACGACACCCGACGGGTTCAGGCGCAGGTAGTCGGCGGATTTTTGTTGGCGCGATGCGAAATCCACGCGGCGCAGTTCATGGGGAATGCCCAGCTCGATCAGCAGCCAATGCACCGCGAGGCTGGCCGCACCCGGCGAGTAGTACAAGGTCATCATGTCAGTTCCCCCTGTTCGCACGCCAAGGCCCGCCACCGTACACCAAGAATTATTCGACCGCGACCGGGATCTTGCCGATCCGTGCCTGCCATTCACGCGGACCGGTGCGATGCACCGATTCACCGGTCGAATCCACGGCCACCGTCACCGGCATGTCGCGAACAGTAAATTCGTAGATGGCTTCCATGCCCAGGTCCTCGAACGCCAGCACGCGCGCGGCGCGGATCGCCTTGGACACCAGGTAGGCGGCACCGCCGACAGCCATCAGGTACACCGAGCGGTGCTTGCGGATCGCCTCGATCGCTGCCGGCCCGCGCTCGGCCTTGCCGACCATGCCGAGCAAGCCGGTCTGCGCCAGCACCTGCTCGGTGAACTTGTCCATGCGCGTGGCCGTGGTTGGGCCGGCTGGCCCAATGACCTCGTCGCGCACCGGATCCACCGGGCCAACGTAATAGATGAAGCGTCCCTTGAGGTCCACCGGCAAGGGCTGGCCGGCATCGAGCAGTTGCACGATGCGCTTGTGCGCGGCGTCGCGCCCGGTCAGCAGGCGGCCGTTGAGCAGCAGGGTTTCGCCCGGCTTCCAGCTCGCCACATCGTCGGCCGTGACGCTGTCGAGGTCGACGCGACGGCCATTGGATGGGTCGTAGGTGAGGCTCGGCCAATCCGACAGCGATGGCGGTTCCAGCACGACCGGGCCGCTGCCATCGAGGGTGAAGTGCGCGTGTCGCGTCGCCGCGCAATTTGGAATCATCGCCACCGGCAAGTTTGCCGCGTGCGTCGGGAAATCACGCACCTTCACGTCCAGCACCGTGGTCAGGCCACCCAGGCCCTGCGCGCCAATGCCCAGCGCGTTGACCTTGTCGAACAATTCGATGCGCAATTCCTCGGCACGGTTGGACGGGCCGCGCGCCTTGAGGTCAACGATGTCGATCGGCTCCATCAGCGCTTCCTTGGCCAGCAGCATCGCTTTTTCCGCGGTGCCGCCGATGCCGATGCCCAACATGCCGGGCGGGCACCAGCCAGCGCCCATGGTCGGCACCGTCTTGAGCACCCAGTCGACGATCGAGTCGGACGGATTGAGCATCGCGAACTTCGACTTGGCCTCGGAGCCGCCGCCCTTCGCGGCAACGATCACATCCACCGTATTACCGGGCACTACGCGCATGTTCACCACGCCCGGCGTGTTGTCGCGGGTATTGATGCGCTTGCCTGCAGGATCGGCAAGCACCGAGGCGCGCAGCGGATTATCGGGATTGGCGTAGGCGCGGCGCACGCCTTCGTTGACCATGTCCTCGACGCCCATGGTTGCGTCGGACCAGCGCACGTCCTGGTCAATTCGCGCATGTGCGCCGAAGGCCGCCGACCGATCTGCCAGGACACCGGCATCGTCACGGTCTTCCTGCAGATCGGCATGGACGTGCGCTGGTCCGACGCAACCATGGGCGTCGAGGACATGGTCAACGAAGGCGTGCGCCGC
>JBKJMY010000196.1:0-5867 GCA_046596115.1 Arenimonas sp. | reverse complement strand
CCCGATGATCGGCCTGGCCTTTGGCGGTTCGCTGATCTCGATCTTCGCGCGCCTTGGCGGCGGCATCTTCACCAAGGGCGCCGACGTCGGCGCCGACCTGGTGGGCAAGGTCGAAGCGGGCATTCCCGAAGATGACCCGCGCAACCCGGCCGTGATCGCCGACAACGTCGGCGACAACGTCGGCGACTGCGCCGGCATGGCTGCCGACTTGTTCGAGACCTACGCGGTCACGATCATCGCGGCGATGCTGATCGCCGGCATCGTCTACGGCACCTACGGCTGGTCCGGCGCGATCTATCCGATGGTGCTCGGCGCGGTGTC
This sequence comes from Arenimonas sp., assembly GCA_046596115.1. GTDB lineage: Bacteria > Pseudomonadota > Gammaproteobacteria > Xanthomonadales > Xanthomonadaceae > Arenimonas. The sequence continues at coordinate 5,546 of JBKJMY010000196.1, read as the reverse complement.
GATCATCGCCTCGATCATCGGCACGTTCTTTGTCAGCGTGCGCGAAGGCGGCAAGATCATGAACGCGCTGTATCGCGGCCTGATCGTCGCCGGCGTGCTCGCCGCGGGCGCCTTCTACGTCGTCACCACGCAGATGTTCCCGGGTGAACTGGGCATGCCGCTGTTCTGGTGCGCCATGGTCGGCCTGGCCCTGACTGCCGCGCTGGTGGTGATCACCGAGTACTACACCGCGACCGAATACGGCCCGGTGCAGCAGGTGGCCAAGGCCAGCGAAACCGGCCACGGCACCAACGTGATTGCCGGCCTTGCGGTGTCGATGAAGTCGACCGCCGCACCGGTGCTGGCCGTCGCCGCCGCTATCTGGGAGTGCTACCACCTGGCCGGCCTGTACGGCGTCGCCATCGCAGCCACCTCGATGTTGTCGATGGCGGGCGTGATCGTCGCGCTCGACGCCTACGGCCCGATCACCGACAACGCCGGCGGCATTGCCGAAATGAGCCACCTCGGCCCGGAGATCCGCAAGATCACCGACGCCCTGGATGCAGTCGGCAACACCACCAAGGCGGTGACCAAGGGCTATGCAATCGGTTCGGCAGGTCTTGCCGCGCTGGTGCTGTTCGCCGACTACGCGCACAAGCTGACCGAGGCCGGCATCCAGGCCGACTTCTCCATCAGCAACCCGGACGTGGTGATCGGCCTGCTGATTGGCGGCATGATTCCCTATCTGTTTGGCGCCTTTGCCATGCAGGCAGTGGGTCGCGCCGCGAGTGCGGTGGTGGAAGAAGTCCGCCGCCAGTTCCGCGAGATCCCCGGCATCATGGAAGGCACCGGCAAGCCGCAGTACGACAAGGCGGTGGACCTGCTGACCAAGACGGCGATCCTCGAAATGATCGTGCCCTCGATGCTGCCGCTGATCATCCCCGTGCTGGTCGGCAAGTTCCTCGGCCCGGCTGCGCTCGGCGGCCTGCTGATGGGCACCATCGTCACCGGTCTGTTCGTCGCCATCTCCATGTGCACCGGCGGCGGCGCCTGGGACAACGCCAAGAAGTACATCGAGGAAGGCCACCACGGTGGCAAGGGCTCGGAAGCGCACAAGGCCGCCGTCACTGGCGACACCGTGGGCGATCCGTACAAGGGCACCGCCGGTCCGGCGGTCAACCCCTTGATCAAGATCATCAACATCGTTGCATTGCTGCTGATCCCGATGCTGGCTTCGGCCGGCACCGCAGTGTAAGCAAACAGTCTTGCTGCAAATCAGAAAGCCCCGCTTCGGCGGGGCTTTTTTGTGGGAGCGGCTTCAGCCGCGATCTGTGGGAGCGGCTTCAGCCGCGATCTGTGGGAATCGCGGCTGAAGCCGCTCCCACATCAGGAGGCCGCTCGCGCATTAGAGGGTCTTGAGTTCGCGCAGCAGCACCAGCAGGACCTGATGCAGCTCGCCGCGCAACTGCCGGACCTGGGTATCGGAATCTTCGCTGCCATAGTCCTCGAAGGGCAGCCGCTCGATGTGCAGCACACGCTCGGCCAACACGCCAAGGCCCAGCGCCAGCGAGCCCGAGCGCAGGAAGTGCGCCGACTGCCGCAGGCCTTCCGGGTCGCGTTGCAGGTAGGCACTGCCAATCAACCGCATCTGCCGGGGCGCGTCGGCCACGAACAGTTGAATGATTTCCTTGATCAGGCCGGGGTCCTGTCGCTCCAGTGCACGCAACTGGTCGAGGGTCTGAAGGTCTTGGGAACTGGGATCGCTCACGGCTCTACCGGATGTGGCTGGACACCAATTTACCTTTAGGACACTCCCTTACGGTAGAAAGGACCATCCGAATGGTCACCTTGTTCAGGCAGTAGCCGAGCTGGCGCTCAGCAGGCTTGGGCTATCATTTGCGCCCCGAACTCCTGGCCGCACTCCCCATGGCACTCGATCTGGTCCCCTCCGGCCACGATATTCCCAATGATTTCAACGTGATCATCGAGATCCCGATGAATTCCGAGCCGGTCAAGTACGAGGTCGACAAGGCCAGCGGCGCGATCTTCGTGGACCGCGTGCTGACCACGCCAATGCGCTATCCCTGCAACTACGGCTACATCCCGCACACCCTCAGTGGCGATGGCGACCCGACCGATGTGCTGGTGATCATGCCGATGCCGCTGGTGCCCGGCTGCGTCATCCGCTGCCGCGCGGTGGGCATGCTGAAGATGGTGGACGAAGCCGGCCAGGACATGAAGATCGTCGCCGTCCCGGTCAGCAAGGTGTTTCCGGCCTATGACTCGGTGCAGTCCGTGGACGCGCTACCCGAACTCACCCGCGACCGGATCGCGCACTTCTTCGAACACTACAAGGACCTGGAGAAGGGCAAGTGGGTCCGGCTGGAAGGCTGGGCGGACGCGCATGCCGCGCGCGATGAAATCGTCGAGAGCGTTGCGCGTTACGACGCTACCCCGGACAAACCCAACTTCTAGCCAGCCTGAACGGGCCGCAACGGGCCGGCCTGACCGGGGCCAGACCCGGTCAGGCGAAAGGAAGCAGCAAGCCGTCGGCAAGGGGAGTGAAAGCAGCGCCCGATATCGTGGCCCGGTGATCCTGCCGCAATGGCAGGACATGTCCCGGCCACCGCGCGCGCTCCTGGCGAGCGCCCTCTCGAGTCAAGCACTTGAGCTCGATCCTGTTCTGGGATTCCACCTGCCAGCGACCGTACGACAGCCAGTCCATCCGGACCGAGGCCACCGGCGGCACGGAGGCCAGCCTGGTGCGGGTCGCGGATGCGCTGGACGCTTACGTCATCCAGCACAATCGCGTCCAGGCGAGCGGTCGGTACCGGCCTCCGGCGCACATCGCCGGCATCACCGAGGTTGTCATGAATCGGGACTGCCGAGCCTATCCCGACGTCCGCGCCCTTTACCCGAATGCCCGCTTCCATCTGTGGGTGCACGACCAGCTCACGCCGGACACCAAGCGCGGCCGAAGGCTGGCAGATGCCGCCGCCCAGCTCGGCAGCGAATCGGTGGGCATCGTCTGCGTCTCGGACTGGCAGCGGCTGCTGCTTGATCGCATGCTGGGCCACCTGGGGCTGCACGATCGCGTATCGACCCGCACCATCTACAACCCGATTGATGACGCGCTCGTGCCCGACGACACACCGGTCGACCGCAACAAGCTGGTGTTCTTCTCGGCCCAGAACCGCGGCCTGATGTATGCGCTCGATGCCTTCCGCGAGCTGCGGCGGCGCATGCCGGAGTTGCGCCTGGTGGTTGGCAATCCTGGCTACAAGGTACGAAAGACCGGGGAATTCGACGGCGTGACCGACTTGGGCCCGCAGCCGCAATGGCGCATCCACGCTGAAGTCCGGTCTGCGTTGTGCACCTTCTTCCCGAATTTCGTGCTGCCGGAAACCTTCGGCCTGGTGTTTGCCGAGTCCATGGCAATGGGCACGCCGTTGCTGACCCACGACGCGGGCGCAGCAACTGAAGTGATCGGCGACTGCGAACAGGTCAGGCCGACCGCAGGACGCCAGCGCGCGTACGAGCGCGCCATGCGCAGCGTGCCTGCGCGGCTTCGCGGCGGTCCGTCGCGGATGGCTGCGCGCCTGGGAATGTTCGACGACTACTGCGAACGGATCCGCGCCTGGCGCGACGGGTCCAGGCCACAGACGGCCCCGGATCCGCGTTTCCAACTTTCACGGGTGGCCGATCAGTGGCGCTCCATGTTGGCGAGCGCCTGACATGTCATTCCTGCGTATCTTCACCTACCACAACATCGGCGCGCCCCCGCCCGGCACGAGCGCCCAGCAGCTCTATGTTTCGATCGAGAATTTCGATCGCCAGTGCTGGCTGCTGCGCCGACTCGGGGTCCGCGGCGTCGGGATTGGCGAGGGAATGACGGCACTGGGCAAGGGCCAATCGGGAAAACTCGTGGTCCTGAGCTTCGACGATGGCTACCTGGACAACCTCGTCCATGCCGCGCCAATCCTGCGCGAGTACGGGTTCCAGGCCACTTGCTACGTTGTCTCGGGATCGATCGGTGGCCACAACAGCTGGGACGCCGATGTGCTGGGTGTCGCCAAGCCGGTGATGGATGCGACGGCGATCGGCCGGTGGCTGGAAGCCGGCAACGAGATCGGCTCGCACACGGTCACCCACCCGCGACTGGACCAGCTCGACGTCGACTGGGCCAGGTTCGAGATCACCGAAAGCCGACGCCAACTGGAACGGATCACCGGCTCGCCGGTGAAACACTTCTGCTATCCCTATGGCGATTACGACGCGCGCAGCCTGGAACTGGTCCGCGAGGCCGGCTACGCCACGGCGGTGACGACCCGGCGCGGGCCCGCGGTTGGCTCCAGCGATCCGTTGCAGTTGCCGCGGATTTCGATCAACCGCAAGCGCGGCCTGCTGAAGTACGGGTTGCACGCCGCCACCCGCTACGCCTGGCTACGCAGAGCCTGAACCGAAGCCTGACCGGGGCGGCCCTTCAGGCGTGCATCGCGGCGGTGGGTTTCTCGCGACGCGCCATCAGGGCGACATCGGTGACACAGGTGGAGATCGCCTGCAGGAACGGGATGCCATTGCGCAGCAACAGGCCGGCGCCGTTGGCCCGCAGTTCGGCGGCGGTCTCGTCGAGCAGCGCGCGATAGCGCGGCCAGCCCGCCTCGTCCTCGCCATAGGCCGACCAGAGCGCCTGCCAGCGTCGTGCCAGCCGCAACAGGATCTGGTTCAGCACGCCCACTTGTGGGCCCGGCTCGGCCTCGCCGAGCAGGAAGATGATGTGTTCGCGCATCTCCCACGGTGTCATCACGATCGGCGCATTGACCGATTCATAGTCAAGCGCGGGCACCACGCCGGCGCGCGGCGCGACGTGTCGTGGCTGCCAGCCAGGCATCTCGCGGCCAGCCGGGCGCGCGGCGCCGACATGCGACCAGAAACCTTCGCCGCCGACCGTGTCGGCGACCAGGTGGATGCGCGGGCGCGATGCATCATTCACCACGCGATGCTGGCGCCAGGTATCGAAAATCCAGCATTCGCCGGCGGCCATGTTGATCTGCGCATCGCCGCAATAAAAACGCACCGTCGGCTGGGTCACGATCGGCACATGTACGCGCACCCGCTCGCGCCAGTAATAGTTGATGTCCACGTGCAGTTTGACCTCGGCCTGCCCGGACAGGCGCATCAGCCGGGTCCGGCCCCAGGTGGCGCCGACCGCGTCGAGCACCTGCATCAGGTAGGGGCAACGCAGCAGGTGCGGCGTCGGCCGCATCGCGCCATAGACGCGATCGCTCTCCGGGTCGCCGCCGGTGGTGATCAGGGTGAGCGCGGAATTGCCCGGCAGCCCATTGGGATGCGGGCGCCACTGGTCCTCGCCGATGGCCAGCACTTCGGCCGCCAGCGCGTCGGCATCGAAGCGCAGCGGAAACTGGAGGAATGGAACCTGGAGCTTCATCGGCACAACCCGTGGGAGCGGCTTCAGCCGCGATCTGTGGGAGCGGCTTCAGCCGCGATCTGTGGGAGCGGCTTCAGCCGCGATCTGTGGGAGCGGCTTCAGTCGCGATCTGTGGGAG
>JBKJMY010000170.1:0-15729 GCA_046596115.1 Arenimonas sp. | reverse complement strand
GTCACGCGCCTGTTCGACGGACAACTGCCAGAGGTGGACCTGTGGGTGGATGCCCTGTTCGGTATCGGCTTGTCGCGGCCGCCCTCCGGCGCCAGCCAGGCGATCATCGAGCGCATCAACGCCACGCGACGGCCGGTGTTGTCGCTGGATGTGCCATCGGGACTGTCGGCCGACAGCGGCAGCAGCCGGCTGTCGGTGCGTGCCGACCTTTGCCTGAGCTTCCTTGCCGGCAAACGTGGCCTGTACACGGACCGCGCTCGCGAGACCGAGGTGATAGAGGATCGCCTCGGCCTGCCCGAGGATCTGTTCGACGCCTTTGCGCCTGCCGCATTCCTGTATCGCGCGGAGAACCTCGCGAGCGTGCTTGCGCCCCGAAATGCAAATTCGCACAAGGGCGTGTACGGGCACGTGTTGTGCGTGGGCGGCGAGCACGGCATGGGCGGCGCGGTCCGCCTGTGCGCTGAAGCGGCGCTGCGCGCCGGCGCGGGGCTGGCCAGTGTCGCCACCCGGACCGAGGGCGTCGCCGCGCTCGTCGCTGCACGGCCGGAGGCGATGACGCACGCGGTCGAGGACGCCGCGGCGCTGCAGGTGCTGATCGGCAAGGCTGACGTGCTGGCCATCGGCCCCGGGCTTGGAACGGGTGAGTGGGGTCGCACGCTGTTTGAAGCCGCCGCCAGTTCCGGCAAGCCGATGATCCTGGACGCGGACGGCCTGAGCTTGCTCGCGGCCAATCCGCGCAAGCTGCCGCAAGCCATCCTCACGCCGCATCCGGGCGAGGCCGCGCGCTTGCTCGGCGTGGGTGCCGAACAGGTCCAGGCGGATCGATTTGCCGCGGTGGACGAGTTGGTCGCGATGTTCGGTTCGGTGGTCGTGCTGAAGGGTGCAGGCACGCTTGTCGCGGCACCGGGCCAGGTCACTGCGGTGATCGGCGCGGGAAACCCCGGCATGGCGACCGGCGGCATGGGCGATGTACTCACCGGCGTGATCGCTGCCCTGTATGCCCAGGACTTGCCGCCTTTCCAGGCAGCGGTCTACGGGGCGCTGCTGCACGGCGCCGCAGGCGATGCCGCAGCGCGCATCGACGGCGAACGCGGACTGCTGCCGTCCGACCTGTTCCCGCACTTGCGCCGGCTGGCCAATCCGGGATGAGCCTGGACCTGGTGCTCGCCGACCCGGTGGCGACCGGGGCACTTGGCGCGGCACTGGCAGCAAGCTTGCCGGCGCGGGCCGTGGTTTACCTGCGTGGCGATCTCGGCGCCGGAAAAAGCTGTCTGGCCCGGGCCATGTTGCAGTCCCTGGGGGTCACCGGCCCGATCAAGAGTCCGACCTACACCCTCATCGAGCGCTACGCGGTCGGCGTCGGCGAGGCCGTGCACATCGACCTGTACCGCATCGCCAACGGCGCGGAACTGGAGTTCCTGGGCCTGGACGCGGTCGCTGATGCGCGGCTCTGGCTGGTGGAATGGCCGGAGCGCGGGGCCGGGGCCCTCCCGGCGCCCGACCTGGAGGTTTCCCTTACGGTCGCGGCGGCGGGGCGGGCTGCCCGGATTGAGGCCGCGAGCCCAGCGGGTGCCCGCTGGCTGCTCGATCTGTCGGAAAAACTGAATTTGCAGCCGACTTCTGAAGAGGTTCCGAGGAAAAGCTCTTAGGCCTCGGATTTGAAAGGGAAAACTCTTGCATTCCTTGAAATGCAGTGGTTCAATCCGAGCCATGTACCGCGCCGTCGCCCCGTTGCTTCCCGTCCTCGCCTTGGCGATGGCCAGCGGTGCGGCTTCGGCTGGCGAGTTGCGCGACCTGCGTCTGGTCCAGTCGGACGCCGGGACCCGGGCTGAGCTGCGCCTGGATGGGGCCGCCGATGCCCGCGTCTTCGAACTGCAAAACCCTGATCGCCTGGTGGTGGACCTGCCGGCCACGCGCGCGGCATCCGGCTTCCGCCTGCCCGGAGGCAATGGCGCGGTCGTCAACCTGCGCACCGGCCAGCCAGTGCCCGGCACGCTGCGAATCGTGTTCGATCTCGGCATGCCGGTGCGTAATTCGCATCGGCTGGAGTCGGTAGCGGGCGGACAGATGTTGGTGCTTGAACTGGCCGCCGCCAACGGCGCCGGTGCTGCGTCCACCGCAGTCACTGCGCGCGCGGAGACAGCGACCAGCATCGCTGAGCCATTGCGCGATGCCGGAAGCGATGTAGCGTCGACGCCGATGCAGCTTGCATCCGCTGACGGTACCGCGTCGGCCGCGAAAGTCCTGACTCGTGACGCACCGATACTCGAAGCACCGACTCTCGACGCACCGACTCTCGACGCACTGACTCTCGACGCACTGACTCTCGACGCACTGGTCAAAGCGCGGGCGAACTCTGTGCCTCAGTCGCCTGTTGGGGCGACTGTTCCGGCGCAGGTCGCGATCGTGCAGGCTCCGGTCGTGCGCATCGCTGCACCAGTGATCGCTGCGCAACCGCAATTGCAGGTACCTGCGACGTCCTCGACGCATGGCCCCTCGCGCACCATGCTTGATGTCGTTGGACGCGGGCAGCGCAAGCTGGTGGTTGCGATCGACGCTGGTCACGGCGGCAAGGACCCGGGTGCGCATGGCCCGAGCGGTGTGCGCGAAAAAATGGTGACGCTCGCCGTCGCGCGCGAGCTCGCCCGCCAGGTCAATTCCGAGCCCGGCATGCGCGCCGTCCTGATTCGCGATGAAGACGAATTCGTCCCGCTGTCCAGGCGCTACATGAAGGCGCGCGCAGCGCAGGCTGACCTGTTCATTTCCATCCACGCCGATGCATCGCCCAATGACAGTGCCACGGGTGCGTCGGTGTTCGTGCTGTCCACCCGCGGCGCCTCGTCGCAGGCGGCGCGCTGGTTGGCCGACAGCGAAAACGCGGCCGACCTGGTCGGCGGCGTGTCGCTGGATTCCAAGGACCGCAACCTGGCGGCCGTGCTGCTCGACCTGTCGCAGAGCGCAACGATGCGCGCGTCCGATGATGTCGCCGAGCAGGTGCTGGGCGCGTTGAAGAATGTTGGCAAGGCGCACAAGCAGTCGATTGAGCGCGCCAACTTCGTCGTGCTGCGCTCTCCCGACGTTCCGTCCATGCTGGTCGAAACCGGCTTCATCACCAACCCGGAAGAGGAAAGGCGGCTCAACGATCCCGGCTACCGCACGCGCCTGGCGGCTGCGATCACCGACGGCGTGCGCCGGTATTTCATCGGCCAGCCGCCCCTGGGCAGCTGGTACGCGAGCCGTTCGACCATCGGCGGCGGCGCCGGCGCTGGCGCCGCGCAGGTCGCCTCCGCGCCAGACTGAGTCGGGCGCCACGCTCCAGCCCAGTGAGCGGCAATCCGGCGGAAGTCGGGCTGGCCGGTCTTGGTATCATCAGGGCCTGCCCCGCGTGGACCCGTCGTGCCCATCCGCTTGCTTCCCGACACCCTCATAAACCAGATCGCCGCAGGCGAAGTGGTCGAACGTCCAGCGTCCGTGGTCAAGGAACTGGTCGAGAATGCGCTCGATGCCGGCGCCAGGCGCATCGACATCGACCTGGAGGAGGGCGGCATCCGCCTGATCCGGGTGCGCGACGACGGCAGCGGCATGGCCCCCGATGACCTTGCGCTCGCGGTCTCCCGGCACGCGACCAGCAAGATCGCCAGTCTTGATGACCTTGAGCAAGTGGCCACGCTTGGTTTTCGCGGCGAGGCATTGCCTTCGATTGCATCGGTGAGCCGATTTGCGATCAGTTCGCGCGATGCGGCGGCCGCGCATGGCAGCCGCCTGGCGATCGATGGCGGCCGGCACGCAGCAGTCGAGCCTCAGGCCCATCCGATCGGCACCACGATCGAAGTGCGCGACCTTTTCTACAACGTGCCGGCACGGCGCAAGTTCCTGCGCGCCGAGCGAACCGAGTCGGGTCATGTGGACGAGTGGATCCGATCACTTGCGTTGGCGCGCCCGCATGTCGAATTGCGCGTCAGCCACAACGCAAAGCCGGCCAAGGTCTATCGTCCCGCTGGCGACGATGAACGACTGCGTCGTGTTGCCGAGGCGCTGGGCGAGGAATTCGTCGTGCATTGCATTGCGGTGGATGCCGCTGCAGCAGGGCTGCGCTTGCAGGGCTGGGTCGGTGCGCCGACGTCGTCGCGTTCCAGCGCGGACCAGCAGTATTTCTATGTCAATGGCCGCGCCGTGCGCGACCGCACTGTCGCGCATGCGGTGCGACAGGCGTATGCGGATGTGCTGTTCCATGGCCGGCATCCGTCGTTCGTGCTGTTCCTGGATATTGATCCGCGTCGCGTGGATGTAAATGTGCATCCCGCCAAGCAGGAAGTGCGTTTTCGCGATGGCCGGCTGGTGCACGAATTCGTGTACCGCACGTTGCACGAGGCGCTGGCCGGCGCGCGCGCGGGGCAGGGTGCCGGGCTGCCTGCAATCGCGCCCGCCGCGCTGCAGCAGGCATCCCCGCATCAGGCAACCCTGCAACAGGCAGCTATGCATCAGGCAGTCCTGCAACAGGCATCGGGACCGCACCAGTCCAGCACCGGCGACTGGGGCAGTCGGCAGCAGTCGATGGGCCTGCCCGTGCGCGACGCCGTCGCCGCCTATGCCGCCTTGTACGCGATTCCTGATTCCGAGCGTGCATCCTTGCCCGCGGTCGATGCAGCGACTGCGCCGCCACTTGGATTTGCGCTCGCGCAATTACATGGCATCTTCGTACTGGCCGAGAACGCCGACGGCCTGGTGCTGGTGGACATGCACGCGGCGCACGAACGCATCACCTACGAGCGCCTAAAACAGGCCGGCGACAGCGACGGCATCCGCTCGCAGATCCTGTTGGTGCCGGTGTCGCTGGCGGTGGCCGAACGCGAAGCCGATATTGCCGAGCAGCATGGGCAGACACTCGAGTCACTCGGTTTCGATCTGCGCCGCAGCGGGCCGCAATCACTGAGCCTGCGCGCCGTGCCGACCTTGCTGGCGGACGTGGATGCGCGTGCGCTGGTGCTCGATCTGCTCAACGACTTGCGCGAGCACGGTCACAGCCGCGTGCTCGAACAGGCCCGCAATGAACTGCTGTCCACGCTGGCCTGCCATACCTCGGTCAGGGCAAACCGGCGCCTCGGCCTGGCCGAAATGAACGCGCTGTTGCGCGACATGGAAGCGACCGAGCGATCCGGCCAGTGCAACCATGGGCGTCCGACTTGGGTGCAACTCAGTCGCGCCGACCTGGACAAGCTTTTCCTGCGGGGACGATGACACGATGCCTGGACACACAATCAAACTCCGTGGCGCCGTCGCCGTGCTCCTGCTGGCGACACTGGCCGGTGTGTCGGCCTGCGGAAGTGGCAGTGACGATGCGGCGGTAGCCCAGGCTGCGGCCGCGGCCAGGGCCAAGGACGTGCGGGCCGCCTATGACAGGCAGATCCTCGCCTGGCGCGCGGACCGACTGCAGCACCTGATGCTTCCGGATGGCTGGTTATCCCTGGTCGGAATGCATTGGCTCGAAGTCGGCAACACGCGCATTGGCCACGGCGTCGACAACGGCACCCGGCTTGCGGTCGGCCCGGACCACCTGGGCGTGCTCAAACTGGGCGCGGACGGGTCGCTGCTGTTCACTGCCGATCCCGGCGCAGATGCCACCGTCAACGGCGCGCCTGCGACCGCGCCGACGCGGCTGGTGTCCGATGCCGATTCGGTCGCCGAGCCCAGTGTCGTGGGCTTCAACAAGGGCGACGCGAGCTTCATCGTGATCAAGCTCGGCGAGCGCCATGCGCTTCGCGTCCGCGATGCGCTGGCACTGACGCGGATGGCATTCCCTGGCATCCCGAGCTTCGACATCGATCCGGCCTTCCGCTTCAACGCCACCTTCCAGCCGCATCCGGCCGGACAGAAGCTCGAAATCATCAACGTGTTGGGCATCGTGGAACCGATGGACAACCCGGGCACGGTGACCTTCAGCAAGGATGGCAAATCCCATGTGCTCGAGGCGCTGGACGAGGGCGACCACCGGTTGTTCCTGATCTATGCCGACCTGACCAGCGGCCACCAGAGCTATTCGGCTGCGCGCTACCTGTATTCCAGCTACCCGGACGCCAGCGGGCATACCATCGTGGACTTCAATGAGGGGTACAACCCGCCATGCGCATTCACCGACTTTGCAACTTGCCCGCTACCTCCGCTGAGCAATCGCCTGGACCTCGCCATCTCGGCCGGCGAAATGAAGCCGGCCAAGCTCGGACCGACATCACCGTGACGCGCATGCAGCGCGGACATCGGATCGCTGCGGCGCTGCTTGCCGGGTCGGCCGCGCTGGTGCTTGCAGTGGGCGTTGCCTGTGCGGCATCCACGACGCCCGCAGCCCGCGCGGTCACGACGCCCGCAGCCCACGCGGCCGTGGCCGGCCCGCAGCGCGCGCTCTTGTGGAAGGTCAGTGATGCGGACAACCATCTTTACCTGCTCGGTTCATTCCACGTGCTCAAGCCGGAGGACTATCCGTTGCCGGTCGCCATTGACGCGGCCTTCGCCGATGCCGAGCGTGTCGCCTTTGAAGTGTCGCCCGAGGAAATGCGCTCGCCCGACCTGCCGATGAAGATGCTTGCCGCCGGGACCATCGACCATGGTCCGCCGTTGTCCGAACGCCTGCGTCCGGCGACTTATCGCAAGTTGCAAGCCTATTGCGCCAAGCGTTGCGCGCAGAGCGGCCTGGCCATGGAACAACTGGTGCGCTTCGAGCCATGGATGGTGTCGCTGATGGTCAGCCTGGTCGAGGCGCGCCGCCAGGGCTACGAATCGGGGAAGGGGCTGGATCAGACCATGATCGATCGCACGCTCGCGGCGAAGAAGGCCTCGATGGGACTGGAAACCGCCGAGCAGCAGATCAAGGCGCTCGATGGCATGTCGCCAAAGGAACAGGAACAGTCCCTGCTCGAAGCGCTCGATGACGTGGATGGCATGCAGGGGCGCATGGAAGAACTGCACTCCGACTGGCGACGCGGCGACGACGAGGCACTGGAGCGCCTGATGAACTCCGAACTCAAGCAAACCTATCCATAGCTCTACCAGCGCATCAATGTGGCCCGCAATGACGCATGGGTGCCCAAGTTGCGCAAGCTCCTGGATACACCGGGAACCGACAACACGCTGGTGATCGTCGGCGCAATGCACCTGTTGGGGCCGGATGGATTGTTGGCGAAAATGCGCGCCAGCGGCTATCGCGTCGAGCGCCTGTAATCGATGGCGTAGCGCTGGCGAACGCAGCGCCGGGAATGGGCCGTGCCGGTCAGGCATGCGCGGCAGCCGCACCCAGGCCGCGCAACGCCGGCGGCACCAGGTCGATGCAGTCCACCGGGCACGGCGGGATACACAGCTCGCAACCCGTGCACAGGTCGGCCAGGACGGTGTGCATCAGCTTCTGTCCGCCGATGATCGCGTCCACCGGACAGGCCTGGATGCACTTGGTGCAACCGATGCATTCGTCTTCGCGAATCCAGGCGACCTGATACGGTGCTTCGATGCCATTGGCCGGATTGACTGGCCTGGGCTCGCGCCCGAGCAACCGGGCCAGGGCGCGCGCACCAGCGTCACCGCCGGGCGGGCAGCGATCAATATCCACTTCACCGCGCGCCAGCGCTTCGGCATAGGGGCGGCAACCCGAGAACCCGCATTGTCCGCACTGCGTCTGCGGCAGGATCTGCTGGATTGCCTCGATGTCGCGGTCCATGCGCGCGGCTGTCACCTGCGCTGCGCGCCGTCGCAGCGTCCAGGGCGCGATGGCAACGACAAGGCTGGCGAACAGAGTCACGCCGATGGCAACTGGCATCACCACAGCGCGTTCGCTGCGCTTGAGAGGGCGGGTGCGAGCGCGAGTGCGAGGATGAAGGCCGTCGCGACGCTGGCAACGGCGCTGCGCTTCGCCGGGAACGCCGCGAGCGCGATGCGCCCGTGCAGCGCAGGCGCCAGCCATCGCGCGAGGGTGACCAGCAATGCAAGCGTGGCCACCGTGCCAAAGGTCCGAGCGTCCATCCAGGAATGCGCCGGCGTGCGCGACCAGGTGGCGGCAAGCGGGATTGAAACCACGGCGCCGATCCCCGCCGGCGCCCACTCACGCATGCGGCCCGCGACGGGCGATCGGACGGACGGAAGCTTCTGGCGATCCGCCGGTGCCAGGCAGGCGCCCACGACCACCAGCGAGAGCGCATCCAGCCACGACTGCAACATCGGCGGAAGATTTGCCGCCCGCGCCACGACAATCGTAGCCGCAAGCGTCGCACCCGCCACCGTCCAGGCAGTTACGCCGTACAAGGGTTGGCGGGCGAGCTGCGGATCGGCAACGCGCCGCAATAGTCCGTCTTCCAGCCAGGCGACGGCAAGCAGGATGTACAGCAGCGCGGTCATCGCGCGACCGGCGCCCTACTTGACCGGCATGCCCGCGCTCGCGCCTGCGTCGGCGTCGAGCAGGAACAGGCCGCTGTCGTCACCGGCAGACAGGATCATTCCCTCGGACATGCCGAAGCGCATCTTGCGCGGCGCCAGGTTGGCGATGAACACGACGCGGCGACCGACCAGGGCCCCGGGTTCGCCATAGCTGGCGCGGATGCCGGAAAAAATCTGCCGCTCGCCGAGCGGGCCGGCATCGAGGCGGAATCGCAGCAACTTGTCGGAACCTTCCACCAGCTCGCACTCGAGCACGATGCCGATGCGCAGGTCGAGCCGCGCGAAATCCTCGATGCCGATGGTCGCGCCTGCCGCGCTTGCCGCGCTTGCCGCGCTGGCGGGTGCAGGCGCAGGCGTCGTGGAAGCGGACGCCGTTGGCGCGGATGCGGACGGCGCAGGCTTGAGGTCTTCCCGCGATGCGTCGGTCATGGCTTCTACCTGTTTCGGGTCGATGCGCACCAGCAGCGGTGCGTAGGGTTCAATTCGGCTTGGCAGGTCGGCCACGGCCCCGGCCAGCGTGTCGCGCGCATCGGTGCCCAGCGGCGGTCGGCCGAACAGCGCCAGCGCGCGCGCGGACAGGTCGGGCAGGATCGGTGCCAGATAGCAGGCCACCACGTAAAAGCCAAGCAGGCATTCGCTGCACACCTGTTGCAGCTCGGCCGCCCTGCCCGGATCCTTGGCGAGCAACCAGGGCTTTGCTTCATCCCAGCGCTGGTTCAATGCATCGCACAGGCGCGCGGATTCGCGGCAGACCGCAGCGAAATCATTGACGCGGTACAAGGCTTGCACCGACGCCAGGCTGGCGATGCAGTCGTCCGCCCGATCGCGTGCGCCCGGGGCCAGTTGTCGGTCCAGCGCACCATCAAAGTGCTTGCTGGCGAAGCCCGAGGCCCGACTTGCCAGGTTGACAAACTTGCCGACCAGGTCGGAGTTCACGCGAGCGATGAAGTCCGCCAGGCTCAGGTCGATGTCATCCACGCCGCCATTGGATCGGGTGGCGAAGTAGTAGCGCAGCGCCTCCGGATCCAGTCCGGCATCCAGAAAGCTGCGCGCCAGGATGAAAGTGCCGCGCGACTTGGACATCTTTGCGCCGTTCACCGTCAGGTAGCCGTTGACATGCAATCGCGTGGGCGTGCGAAAGTCGGCGCCGTGCAGCATCGCCGGCCAGAACAGGCCGTGGAAATTGATGATGTCCTTGCCGATGAAGTGATGCATCTCGGCGCTGGAACCTGGCCGCAGGACCGCGTCGAAATCGGTGCCGGTGGCATTGCAGTAGGCGCGGAAGCTGGCCAGGTAGCCGATCGGCGCATCCAGCCACACGTAGAAGAACTTGCCGGGCGCATCCGGGATCGGGAAGCCGAAGTACGGCGCGTCGCGGGAGATATCCCAGTCGCGCAGCCCGCCTTCGAGCCATTCGCCCAGTTTGGCCTTGACCGCAGTCGAGGCCACGTCGCCAGCCAGCCATTCGCGCAGCATGGCTTCGAACTTTCCAAGCTCGAAGAAGTAATGCACCGAGTCGCGCAGTTCCGGCGTCGCGCCAGACACCACCGAGCGCGGGTTCTTCAGCTCGGTCGGGGAGTAGGCCTTGCCGCAGACCTCGCAGTTGTCGCCATACTGGTCCGGACTGCCGCAGTTCGGGCACTCGCCCATGATGTAGCGATCGGGCAGGAACATCTCGCGCACCGGGTCGTACAGTTGCTGGATGGCGCGATGGGCGATGGCACCGCCGTCGCGCAAACGGCTATACACGAGTTCGGCGAGCGCCTTGTTTTCCGGCGAATGGGTCGAATGGTAGAAGTCGAAATCCACGCCGAAGTCGGCAAAGTCGCGTTCATGCCCGGCCTGGATAGCGCGGATGAAGTCCTCGGGAGATTGCCCGGCCTTTTCGGCTGCCAGCATGATCGGCGTGCCATGGGCGTCGTCGGCGCAGACGAACCAGGCCTGGCCGCCGTCGAGGCGGCGGGCACGAACCCAGATATCGGCCTGGATATAGCCCACCAGGTGGCCCAGGTGGAGCGGGCCGTTGGCATAGGGCAGGGCAGTGGTAACCAGTGCGTGAGCGGGCGTCATCGCGCAATTATCGCAGACCCCGGCTCTGGCCACCGCCGCTTGGCGCGCAGGCACTCAATGCCCAGCACGCCAGGGCCTTGGGGCCGCTCGCCAGCCGGCCAGCGCCGGCGGACTGCCTGTTACAATCCGGCCCTCGAAACTTCGGCGCCCGCATGACTCCTGCGTCCTCGTCCCCCAACGCCGAATCGGTCCGCGCCGAGCTGTCCAAGGTCATCGATCCGCACACCGGGCTGGACCTCGTGGCGGGCCAGGCGGTGCGTGGCGTGGGCGTTGACGGCGGCAACGTGGCGATCGAACTGCAGTTGGGCTACCCCGCGCAGGGTTGGCATGAGGCGTTGACCGCCCAGGTGCAGCAAGTTGTCGGTGCGCTGCCCGGCGTCACCCGGGTCAGCGTGGACATTGGCACCCGCATTCCGGCCCACCGGGTCCAGAAGGACCTCACGCCGCTGCCGGGTGTGCGCAACATCATCGCCGTCGCCTCGGGAAAGGGCGGGGTGGGCAAATCCACGACCGCGGTCAACCTGGCTTTGGCCCTGGTCGCCGAAGGCGCCCGGGTGGGCGTGCTTGATGCCGACATCCACGGCCCCAGCATCCCGATGATGCTCGGACTGTCAGGCAAGCCCGACAGTCCCGACGGCAAGAACATCGAACCGATGCGCGCGCACGGGCTGCAGGCGATTTCCATCGGCCTGTTCCTGGGCGATGACACGCCAGCGATCTGGCGCGGCCCGATGACCACGCAGTATCTGCAGCAACTGCTCACTACCACGCTGTGGCAGGACCTCGACTACCTGATCATCGACCTGCCGCCGGGCACCGGGGATATCCAGCTGACGTTGGCGCAGCGCGTACCCGTTTCCGCGGCGGTGATCGTCACCACTCCGCAGGACATCGCCCTGCTCGATGCACGCAAGGCATTGCGGATGTTCGAAAAGGTCGAGGTGCCGGTGCTCGGCATCGTCGAGAACATGGCGGTGCACGTGTGCTCCAACTGCGGCCACGCCGAACATGTCTTTGGTGCAGGCGGCGGCGAGCGCATGGCGGCGCAATACGGCGTGCCCCTGCTTGGGTCGTTGCCGCTGGACATCCGCATCCGCGAACAGGCCGATGCCGGCCGGCCGACCGTGGTCGCCGAGCCGTCATCGGCCATTGCGCTGGCGTATCGGTTGATCGCGCGCAAGGCGGCTGCGCGGCTGTCGTTGCAGGCGCGCAACAAGGCGATTGCCTTCCCCAGCATCGTCGTGCAGAACAGCTGACATGCGAGCAATCCTTGGATGGGCAGCCCGCCCGCTGACCTTTCCCGGCCGTGTGCTGCGAGGCATGCGTCGATGACCGAACACCATCCCATCCGTGATGCAAACGCAACGATCGAACACGCGTTGCACCTGAATGCCCGGCGCAGGCTGCGCATCGTCGCGGTCATCGATGCAATCAAGGGCGCGGTGGTTCTGGCGATCGGCTTCGGCCTGCTCAGCGCACACAGCAATGTGCTCGAGAATGGCGGCGTGTCCCTGCTACGCCTGCTCGATATCGACCCGGCCTTGGGCATCCCGCGGCGCTTCCTTGAATTGCTGCACGCCGCGGACAGCGACCATGGCCTGATCGGCCTCGCTGCGGCCAGCTACGCGGCGCTGCGATTCGTCGAATCCTATGGCCTGTGGTCCATGCGCAACTGGGCGCGCTGGCTGGGCATCATTTCGGCCGGCGTCTACGTGCCCTTCGAGTTGTACTACCTGTTCCGCACGCCCAGTTGGACCTCGGTCAGCGTGCTGTCGATCAACCTTGGCGTCCTGTGGCTGCTCTGGCCGCGCGGAGGCTTTTCCAGTAAACCAAAGGACACGCAAGTCGCATGAGCATCAAATCCGACCTTTGGATCCGCCGCATGGCCCAAGCGCAGGGCATGATCGAGCCGTTCGAGCCCGGCCAGGTCAAGCAGGCGGCCGATGGCCACCGCATTGTCAGCTATGGCACCTCGAGTTATGGCTACGACGTGCGCTGCGCGCGCGAGTTCAAGATCTTCACCAACATCAACTCGACGATTGTCGATCCCAAGGCCTTCGATCCAAGCAGCTTTGTGGATATCGAGGCGGACGTGTGCATCATCCCGCCCAACAGCTTTGCGCTTGCGCGCACCGTGGAGTTCTTCCGCATCCCGCGCAGCACGCTGGTGGTCTGCCTGGGCAAAAGCACCTATGCGCGCTGCGGGATCATTGTGAATGTCACTCCCCTCGAGCCGGAGTGGGAAGGACACGTGACCCTGGAGTTCAGCAACACCACGCCGCTACCGGCCAAGATCTACGCCAACGAAGGCGTGGCGCAGATGCTGTTCTTCGAGTCCGACGAGGTCTGCGAGACCTCGTACAAGGACCGCGGCGGCAAATACCAGGGGCAGCGCGGCGTCACACTGCCGCGCACCTGATCCAGAAGGCCTATTTTGCGGCCGGAGCAACCGCCGCCGCAGCCTGCGCGTCGGCGGCAGTCGAAGCCGAGGCCGCCACCGCAGTCGCGGGATGCCACAGCGCCGCTGACGGCGCGCCGCCCATCATCTGCGAACGCACCAGCGGAATCGGCGGGCCGCCATAGGACAGGAACTGGTCGTGGAAGGCCTTCCAGCCGGCACGGCCACCGTGCGACGCGGTCCAGTCCTCGCGCAGTTGCATGATCATCAGCTTGCCAAGCGTGTAATTCAGGTAGGCCGGATCGAAGGTGCCGCGCGCCGCCTGCTGGCGTGCCTCCGCAGCGTTCTGCAGGCCCTTTTCGCGGAACATCTGCTCGGACTCGGCAACGGTCATTCCGCCGGTATGCAGGCCGATTGCGGACAGGAAGCGCACGTCGCGCAGCAGCGCATTGCTCAACTGGCCGATATGCGTTTCCGGCGAACCACCACCGAGGCCGGCATCGAACATCATCTCCTCGGTGTAGTGCGCCCAGCCTTCGGCAAAGGCGTAGCCGACGAACAACTGGCCGAACTTCCAGCTGGCGCGATTGGAATGCAGGAACTGCAGGAAGTGCCCTGGCCAGACTTCATGTGCCGACACGAACATCAGGTTCGACTTGCCGGGTACGTACGCCGCCTGCTCTGCAGCCGACCACTTCGGGTCCGGCGGTGCGATGTAGTACACCGACGGCAGTCCCTTTTCGTAAGGGCCGGGGATTTCGATGTAGGCGAAGTTCCAGCGATTGAACGCAGGCGCTTCGTTGACCTGGGCCTGTTCCTCGCCCGGGATCGTCACCAGGTCCTTGTCGAGGATGAACTGGCGCAGGTCAGCCAGTTGCTTCCGCGCCCCCTCGACTGCGCCGCCCTGCGGCTTGTCGGCTTCTTCCTTGGCCACGCAGGCCGGCAGCGTGGCTCCCGGAGCGAACGTGGCGCAGGCGGCCGCCAGCGCGGCAAGGTTGCGTGCCAGGTCGGCTTCGCCGGCAGCCTTGAGCTGGTCGAGCGGCATATCGACACGCTCTGTAGCCTTCAGCATCTTCGAGAATTTGTCGGCGCCCAGCGCAAAGTCCTGCGTGGCCTGCGGCTTGACGGACTTGAACCAGTCGGCAAGCTCCTGGCTCGCCTTGATCGCCGCGGCATTGGCGATGGCGAAGCGCGCTTGCAGCGCGTCATCCTTGACTGCGGCAAACGCGGCCGGGACGTCATTCTTGAAAAAACTGGCATAGCCGCCAAAGGTATTGGCACCCAGGTCGATGTAAGTGGCGGGCAGGGTGGGCTTCATGTTGGCGCGAACTTGGGCGATGGCCTTGGGTAGCGCTTCTTCGTAGGCCACGAACGCGGCCATGCGCTGTTCCAGCGGCGCGTAGGGACGGGTCAGGTACATGCTCGGCGACAGGTCGCCGGCGTAGAAGCCTGGATTGGTGGAACTGAAGCCAGAGTCCTCAAGCCAGAACAACTGGCCGTCAATCACTGCGCTGGCGTAGTCGCGCTGGAATTTCTGCGTTGCATCGAGCTTGTCGTCGGCAAACGCGGCGATCGCGTCGCGCTGCTGGTGCAGCCACTGGATAGTGGACTGCAGGCCAGCGGGGCTCCAGTCGGGCAATTTACCGTCGTACTCGTGCTTGCCGGCGTTGGCTGCCTGCGCGGGGTTGCGCTGGAAATAACCAGCGATGAAGGTGGAGATCGCGTTGTCCCAGGCGGCTGCCGTGGCCGTCGCAGCTGCTGCGGAGGCGTCCGCAGTCGTGGTTGCCGGCGGTGTTGGCGCGCTGCGGTCACAGGCAGCGAGCAGGGCAAGCGACACGGACAGGGCGAGCACCGTTTTTGAAGCAATGGCGCGCATGGCTTTCTCCTTCGGGCAATCCTTCAGACTACGGTCCTGCGGGGGGTGATGCAACTGCACGCGTGCGCGCAGGGAGCGGCGGTGGATCGACGGTCGATCGGCTGCGCTCAGCTTGAGCCGGTGGACGCCAGCGCCTCACGCCACACCGTGATTGCCGCCTCGCGCGCCGGATCACTGCGCCGTTGCAGCGGGCTGGCACCCCACACGGGGCCCGGCCATGCCGGGTCGCCTGTGTTCCTGGCCAGTGCGTGCACGTGCAATTGCCGGACGATATTGCCGAGCGCGCCGATGTTGAGCTTTTCGCAGCGCGCCGCGCCACGAAGTGCCATGCCGACGCGCGCAACTTCGTCGATCAGCGCATGTTGTTCTGCGCGGGCGAGGTCAATCCACTCGACGGCACCCGCGACCCTTGGCACCAGCACCAACCAGTCATAGCGGGCATCGTCGATCAGCCTGACCTGTGACAAGCCAAGGTCGGTGACCAGATGCGAGTCCGCTGCCAGGCGCGCATCAAGTGAAAAATCTTGCGTACCGCCGCTCATGCCAGGTTGAACTCGAGGAAGGCAAGGGTGCGCTGCAGCGCCTGGACGGCAACCGTGGCGTTGTAGTCCGCGCGCTGGTCGCAATTGAAACCGTGGCCCGCTGGCCAGATGTGGAATTCCGCGTTGGGCAGGGCCTCGTGGTGCCTGTCGATATCCGCGGGCGGAATGATCGGATCGTCCTCGCCAAAGTGCAGCAGCAACGGCGCCCGCGGCATCTCATGCAGAAAGGGAACCGTGCGTCCCCCGTAGTAGCTAACCGCAGGCAGGCCCAGGCGCGCCGCCGACAGGAAGGCCACTGTGCCACCCCAGCAGTAGCCGATCACGCCGGTCTTGCCGACTGCGTCCAGATGCTGCGCTGCTGCCGCGACGTCCTGAACGGGGCGCTCGAATCCCAGCTGGTCCACCAGGCTGCGCCCATAGGCAACGCC
>JBKJMY010000100.1:0-4276 GCA_046596115.1 Arenimonas sp. | reverse complement strand
CCGGGATCGATGCCGAAGGCCTGCACCCGCTTGGCATCGGTGGATACGGCGACGAAATGCTTCGCCACCGCGGCCTCGTCACCCAGCGCGCGCAGGCACCAGGCGCGCGCGGCATGTGCATTGCTCAGTGTCTCGATGGTGCCGAACGTCTTGGAGCAGACGATGAACAGGGTCTCGGCCGGATCCAGGTCGCGGGTGGCTTCGGTGAAATCGGTGCCATCGACGTTGGACACGAAGCGGAATGCGATGTCGCGCGCACTGTGGTGGCGCAATGCCTCGTAGGCCATCACCGGGCCCAGGTCCGAGCCGCCGATGCCGATGCTCACCACGGCGCGGACGCGCTTGCCGGTATGGCCAGTCCAGGTGCCCGTGCGCACGCGCTCGGCGAAGTCGGCCATGTGCGCGAGCACCGCGTGCACGTCCGGGACGACGTCATGGCCATCCACGGTGATCACGGCATCGGCAGGCGCGCGCAATGCAATGTGCAGGACCGCGCGATCTTCGGTGTTGTTGATGTGCTCGCCGGCGAACATCGCGTCGCGGCGTGCCGGCAGGTCACATGCCGCGGCCAGCTCGAGCAGCAAGCGCAGGGTGTCGGCATCCACGCGCTGCTTGGCATAGTCCATGTGGATACCGGCGACTTCGGCGCACAGGCGCTCGCCGCGGGTCGGGTCGGCATCGAAGCGTTCGCGCAGGGTCACGGCCAGGGTCGCCTCGGCGTGCTTGCGCAGGGCGTCCCATTGCGGGCGGTCGGTGAGCTGACTCACGCGAGGGCCTCCACCCGGGCCTGGATGCGACCGAGCAGGCTGTTCCATGACTTCACGAAGGCGGCGGCGCCGTCGAGCTGCAGTCGCGCCGCGAGGCCGCTGACATCAATGCGCGCTTCCGCGAAACGGGCAAGTATCGCGTCGGCATCCTCTCCATCGGCGTCCATTGCCACCGGTGCAGCGGCGCTGCCAGCATCGTCATCCAGCGCGAGCAGGGTCTTTTCCGGGATTGTGTCCACGGTGTTGGGCGCGGCCAGCGCCCGGACGTAGTAGTCGGTGGGAAGCGATTCGTCCTTGATGCCGGTGCTGGCCCACAACAGCCGCTGCGGCAATGCGCCGGCCTCGGCCAGCACCTGCCAGCGCGGCGACTCGAGCAACTCGCGGTAGGCACGATAACTGCGTCCGGCGACTGCGATCCCGAGCTTGTTACGCAGATGCTCGGGCGCGGTGTCGTGGCTGGCGGCATCCCATCGGCTGATGAACAAGGAGGCCACTGATGCCACGCGCGGGTCCAGCCCGGCCGCGATGCGTCGCTCGATGCCGCGCAGATAGGCGTTGGCGCTGGCCAGGTACTGCTGCCAGTCGAACAGCAGGGTGACGTTGATCGGCACGCCGGCAAAGATCGACGCTTCGATGGCCGCCACGCCGGCCGGCGTGCCCGGGATTTTCACGTACAGGTTGCTGCGTCCCGCGGCGTCGAAAATGTTGCGGGCAGCCTCGATGGTGCCCTCGGCGTCGTCGGCAAGCAGCGGCGAAACTTCCATGGAGACCCAGCCATCCACTCCATCGGTGTGTGCGTGCTCGGCGGCGAAAAGGTCTGCGGCGCGGCGCAGGTCCGACAGCGCCAATTGCAGGAACAGCACCTCGCCGGACAGACCGCGATCGGCGAGCTCGGCAATCTGCGCGTCATAGCTGGCGCCGTTGGCAATGGCGGCATCGAAGATGCTGGGATTGGAGGTCAGCCCGGTGATCGAACGCTCCTGGATGTAGCCCTGCAAGCTGCCGTCGTCGAGCATGTCGCGGGTGATGTTGTCGAGCCAGAGGCTCTGGCCGAGTGCATGCAACGCCTGGGTGTATTTCATGGGGTTTGCTCCTGAAGTGCCGGTGCGTGCACAGGGCTCGCGCCTGCATCGAAATCTTGGCGGGTGAATGACAGCAGCTCGCCGATGCGCAGGATCGTGCGATCGGGCGGCGGCGACAGCATGGCGGCGTCGCTGGCCAGGGCATAGTGGCCCTGGCGTACGAAGATGGTCTGCAACGCGATGCCAGGTGCGCGTTTCATCTCCGACAGCAGCAGCGGTTTGTCGTCAACCATGCTGTAACGCTGCGCCGGATAGCGGTAACGCAGGTCATCGAGCTCGTGCTGCTTGTGCACATAGACCAGCACGCGCCCAGCAACCGCAGCGGCGATGCCGGCGCGGCGGATCTTGCGCGGCTGGAACACCATGTCACCGTCGGACAGCACGATCACCGGTGCAATCCCGGCCAGGTGGGCGATCACGTCGAGCGCCTGCGGATAGAGCCGGTCCCGGAACGGATAGTCGAGCATGAACTCGCCAGCCTGCTGCAATCGCACCTGGTCGCTGTTTCCGGTCCGGAACAACTGCAGCGCGCCGAGGTAATCGGCATAGCCGAGGGATTTCTTGAGTGCCTCGTAAATCGCCCAGTAGCGCACACGCTCATCGGCACCGAAGGCAGATTCCAGCCAGTCGCCCAGATCGGCGCCGAAGCGGTCGTTGTCGAGCAGGGTGTTGTCGACATCAAGCATCAGCAGCAGTGGCTGCGGCGTCGGCATCACGGCTTCTCCGGCATCGGGTCGTGCCAGGAATCCGTGCCGGCGACAAGGTCGTCGCTTTCGCGCGGTCCCCAGCTGCCAGGTGCATAGAAATGCACGGGCACGACATCACCCAGCACCGGATCCACCACCTTCCACGCCGCTTCGACGCAGTCATCGCGACTGAACAGCGAGGTTTCGCCGCGGATGGCATCACCCAACAGGCGGTGGTAAGCCGACTTGCCGCGCTTGAGGGGACTGCGCAACACCAGTTCCACCGGCTCGCCGCGCATCTGCTCGCCTGGCGACTTGACCCGCACGCCGGCCGAGATGGCGACCTCCGGACTGAGCCGGAAGCGATAGTAATTGGCGCGATCCGGCGGTGCTCCATCGAAGATGGGGGTGGGCGTGGGCTTCAGCTCCACCAGCACCTCGGTGCTGGTGATGGCCAGTTTCTTGCCGGTGCGGATGTAGAACGGCACGCCCGCCCAGCGCCAGTTGTCGATCCACAGGCGCACGGCAGCGAAGGTTTCCACCGTCGAGTCAGCAGCGACACCTTTTTCATTGCGATAACCATCGAACTGCCCGCGCACGACGTCCCCGGGTTGCATCGGCCGCATCGAGCGGAAGATGCGCAGGCGCTCCTGGTGCATGGACTCGGCATCGCGTCCAACCGGCGGATCCATCGCCAACAAGGCCACGATCTGCAGCAGGTGGTTCTGCACGACGTCGCGAATCGCACCGACTTCGTCGTAGAACCCGCCCCGACCATCCACGCCGAAGTCCTCGGCCATGGTGATCTGCACGTTGTCGACGTAATTGCGGTTCCACACCGGCTCGAGGAAGGCGTTGGCAAAGCGGAAGTACTGCAGGTTCTGCACCGCTTCCTTGCCCAGGAAATGGTCGATGCGGAAGATCGATGCCTCGGGGAACACGGCGTGCAGCGCTGCATCAAGCTCCTGGGCGCTGGCAAGGCTGCGGCCGAACGGCTTTTCCACAACCACGCGCGCATCGCGGTCGCAGCCGGCGGCATGCAGCCCGTTGACGACGGTTGCGAACAGGCTGGGCGGGATGGCCAGGTAGTGCAGCGGACGCTTGGCCTCCCCGAGCGCGGCACGCAGGCGGGTGAAGGTGCCGGGGTCGGTGTAGTCGCCGCGCACGAGTGTCAGCCGGGCCGCCAGTCGGGCAAAGGCAGCCTCGTCAACGGCGCCTTGCGCCGCGAGGCTGGCCCGGGCGCGCTCACACAGGCGTTGGTCGCTCCAATCCTCGCGGGCAACGCCGATCACCGGCATTTCCAGCTCGCCTTCCGCACTCATCGCCTGCAGCGCCGGAAAGATCTGCTTGAAGGCAAGATCTCCGGTGGCACCGAAGAACACCAGCGCATCGGAGCGCTCGGCTGTCATCGAAAATGTGTTCCGCGCATGGCAAAGACATCCATTTCGCTACCAGGCACAAGCTTAGCGCCTCGGCAATGAACACAGGGCTGCCGGGCTGCCCCTGTTCAGGGCCAGAGCGGTCAAAGCCAGAGCGGTCAAGGCCAGAGCGGTCAAGGCCAGAGCGTTCAAGGCCAGAGCCGGATCAGCAGCCAGGCTGGCACACCAAGATAGAAGATCAGCCGCCCGAGCGATTCGAGCGCACGCCGCGCGCCCACGGCCTGCCCACGCGCAAAAAGCAACGATCCCAGCGCACCGGCTTCGATCAGCACGCGCAAGGCCGCAGCCAGCAGGACCAGGCT
>JBKJMY010000025.1:0-6780 GCA_046596115.1 Arenimonas sp. | reverse complement strand
ACCTGGAACAGGCGCTCGGCACCCGGCTCGCGCAGGTCCCGACGGATCTTCAGCAGTCCGTCCTCGCCTTGCGCGGCATTGCCGGTCGGGTCGAGGCCGACCTTGCCGATCTCCAGGCCACGCAATGCCTTCTGCAGTGATTCCTGGAACGTGCGCCCCATGGCCATCACCTCGCCCACGGATTTCATCTGCGTGGTCAGGCGATTGTCCGCGGCCGGGAATTTCTCGAAGGCAAATCTTGGAATCTTGGTGACGATGTAGTCAATGCTCGGTTCGAACGAGGCCGGCGTGCGGCCGCCAGTGATCTCGTTGCGCAGTTCGTCCAGCGTGTAGCCAACCGCAAGCTTCGCTGCCACCTTGGCAATCGGAAAACCGGTGGCCTTGGATGCCAGCGCCGACGAGCGCGACACGCGTGGATTCATCTCGATGACCACGACGCGGCCGTCCTGGGCATTGATGCCGAACTGCACGTTCGAGCCGCCGGTATCCACGCCAATCTTGCGCAGCACCTTGATCGAATCGTCGCGCAGGCGCTGGTATTCCTTGTCGGTGAGGGTCTGCGCCGGGGCGACTGTGATCGAGTCGCCGGTATGCACGCCCATCGGGTCGAAGTTCTCGATCGAGCAGACGATGATGCAGTTGTCCGCGGTGTCACGGACCACTTCCATCTCGAATTCCTTCCAGCCAAGGACGGACTCCTCGATCAGCACTTCGCCGGTTGGCGAGAGTTCCAGGCCGCGCGTGGTGATCTCGACCAGTTCCTCGCGGTTGTAGGCAATGCCGCCACCGGATCCGCCAAGCGTGAAGCTCGGCCGGATGATGGTCGGATAGCCGACGCGGGTCTGGATTTCCAGAGCCTGGTCGAGCGAGCGGGCGATTTCCGCCTTCGGGCATTCCAGCCCGATTTCCGCCATCGCGATGCGGAACAACTCGCGGTCCTCGGCCATTCGGATGGCTTCGCGTGATGCGCCGATCATCTCGACGCCGTATTTTTCCAGGGTGCCGGCATCGGCCAGCTCGAGCGCGCAGTTCAACGCCGTCTGGCCGCCCATCGTCGGCAGCAACGCATCCGGCCGCTCCTTGGCGATGATGCGCTCGACCACCGCCGCGGTGATCGGCTCGATGTACACGGCATCGGCCATGTCCGGGTCGGTCATGATCGTGGCCGGGTTGGAATTCACCAGGACCACGCGATAGCCCTCTTCGCGCAAGGCCTTGCAGGCTTGCGCGCCGGAGTAGTCGAACTCGCAGGCCTGGCCGATGACGATCGGGCCGGCGCCGATGATGAGGATGGTTTTCAGATCGCTACGACGTGGCATGTCAGTAGCCCTCCATGGACGCATGTTGCTGGGCAGCTCGTCCCGGGACGGCGTGTTCCATCGAGGCGATGAAGCGATCGAACAGGTTGGCCACGTCGTGCGGGCCGGGGCTGGCTTCCGGGTGCCCCTGGAAGCTGAAAGCAGGCGCATCGGTCAGGGCGATGCCCTGATTGCTGTCGTCGAACAGCGAGCGGTGCGTGACTCGCACGTTCGCCGGCAGCGTCGCCTCATCCACCATGAAGCCGTGGTTCTGGCTGCTGATCATGACGCGGCCGTTGTCGAGGTCGATCACCGGATGGTTTGCGCCATGGTGGCCAAATTTCATCTTGGATGTGGTCGCACCCGTTGCCAGGGCGAGCAACTGGTGACCCAGGCAGATGCCGAAGGTCGGCACCTTCAGTTCGAGCAGGCGACGGATCGCCGCGATTGCGTAGTCGCATGGCGCCGGATCACCGGGACCATTGGACAGGAACACGCCATCGGGCTTGAGCGCCATCACCGATTCGGCACTGGTCTGCGCGGGCACCACGGTCAGGCGGCAGCCACGATCCACCAGCATGCGCAGGATGTTGCGCTTCACGCCGTAGTCGAAGGCCACCACATGGAAGCGCGCATTGCGCTGCGCGAACACACCGCTGTCGAGATTGAGCGTGCCCTCCGTCCATGTGTAGGGCTCGCGCACGCAGACTTCCTTGGCCAGGTCCATGCCCTTGAGGCCGGGGAACTTGCGCGCGCATTCGATCGCCTTGTCTGCATCGATCTCGCCGGCCATCAGCGCGCCGTTCTGCGAACCGCGGTCGCGCAGTAACCGGGTCAGGCGCCGGGTATCGATGTCGGAAATCGCGACGACGCCGCGCGCCTGCAGCCAATCCTGCAAGGGCACCTGGCTGCGCCAACTGCTCGGGCGGCGCGGCACGTCGCGCACGATCAGGCCAGCGGCGAATACCGAGCCGGCCTCGTCGTCCTGGTCGGTGCAGCCGGTGTTGCCGATGTGCGGCGCGGTCAGGGTGACCAGTTGCCGGGCATACGACGGATCAGTGAGGATTTCCTGGTAGCCGGTGATCGCCGTGTTGAACACGACTTCGCCGACCGACAGGCCGGACGCACCGACCGAGCGCCCCTCGAACACGGTTCCGTCTTCGAGGGCAAGGATGGCTGTATGGGACATGGTTCGCCTTGGTAGGGTGAACGCCCTCGGACAGTTGCGACTGTCCGCGAACCGCGGCAAGGGCCGGGTCCGTGTGCGAGAAAGGGGTTCAGGCGAGGGAGAATTTTAGCCGTGCGGGCGGGCGATGTCACGCTGTCGCTGTCGATTGGGCCAGGGCAGCCGGCGCTACGCGGTGAGCAGCAGGTCCGCCAGGCGGTGCCACCCTGCCGGTTGCGAGGCGAGCCGTCGAGCCGCCTCCAGGGCGCCGAGGGCAAAAATGTCGCGGCTGTCGGCGTGATGCGCCAGTCGAACTGTTTCGCCGGGGCCGATAAATTCGATCTCGTGATCACCAACCACCTCGCCCCTGCGAATGGATTGGATCGGCGGCAGGCGCCCGCTGCCGCGCTCGGCAGCCAGCGCCAGCGTGACGGCCGTGCCCGAGGGCGCATCTTTCTTGTGCACGTGATGGGTCTCCGACATCCGGATGTCCCAGCCAGCCAGCGCACGCGACGCGCGCTCGACCAGATCCTCAAGCACGACAACGCCCAGGCTGAAATTCGACGCCCACAGCACCGGGATGGTCCCGGCGGCAGACTGCAGGGTCACCCGCTCGGTCGCACCGATGCCGGTGGTGCCGCAAACCAGGGGACGACCGCGCGACTTGCACAGCGCAAGCACCGCAGGCAATGCCTCGGGCAAACTGAAATCGATCGCCACGTCGAAGTCCGGGGCGCGATCCATCGCGTCAGTCCGAACGCCGATGTCCCCCCCGGCAACGCCCTCGCGGGACGCGGCGCAGACCACCTGCAGGTCAGGGGCAGCGCCGGCCAGACGCAACAATGCTTCGCCCATGCGCCCGGAGGCACCGTGCACCAGCAGGCGTAGTGGAGAGTTCGTCATGCCCGCACGCTAGCGGTGGTGCCGCCGCGACGCAAGCGCCGCGGCCGCGGGGTCACGAAGTCATGCGATCCCAGAAGCTCTTGACGCCATCCAGGAAGCTGCTCGAACGAGGCGAGTGACGCGCGCCCTCCTCGCCCTCGAACGTCGCCTCGAAATCCTTGAGCAGGTCGCGCTGGGTGACGGTCAGGTTGACTGGCGTCTCGATCACCACGCGTGCCAGCAGGTCGCCATGGGAATGGCTGCGCACCGACTTCACGCCCTTGCCGCGCAGGCGGAACAGCTTGCCGGTCTGGGTTTCGTGCGGCACCTTGATCAGTGCCTCGCCATCGAGCGTGGGCACCACCAGTTCGGCCCCGAGCGCCGCCTGTGAAAAGCGGATCGGCACTTCGCAGTACAGATCGTCGCCGTCGCGCTTGAAAATGACGTGCTCGAGCACGTTGACCTCGACGAACAGGTCTCCGGGCGGCGCACCGGCGGGACCGGCCTCGCCCTCGCCACCCAGGCGGATGCGATCGCCGTTGTCCACGCCAGCCGGAATTTTCACCTGCAACACTTTTTCGCTTTGGATACGGCCATTGCCGCGGCAGGGCTTGCACGGCTTGGCGATCGTCTGACCGCGACCGGCGCAGGCTGGGCACGGCTGCTGCACCGAAAAGATGCCGCGCTGCATGCGCACCTGACCACGCCCCGCGCAGGTCCGGCAGGTCTCGACCTTGCCGTCCTCGGAGCCGCTGCCATGGCATTCCTCGCAGGCCACCAGGGTCGGGATTTCGATCTGCTTGTCGACCCCGAAAACCGCTTCCTCCAGGTCGAGCTCGACCACGAAGCGCAGGTCTGCGCCACGACGGGGACCGCGTTGGCGCCCGCCACCGAAGATGTCGCCAAAGATGTCGCCGAAGATGTCGCCAACATCGCCAAAGCCGGGGCCACCGCCAGCACCGCCCATGCCGTGCTCGAAGGCGGCGTGGCCGTGCTGGTCATAGGCCCTGCGCTTGGCTGGGTCGGCGAGGACTTCGTAGGCTTCCTTGCATTCCTTGAACGCCGCTTCGGAATCCTTGTCGCCGGCCGCATTGCGGTCGGGATGGTGCTTCATCGCCAGGCGACGATAGGCCTTCTTGAGTTCCTCCTCGCTGGCGGTTTTTGCCACGCCGAGGATGTCGTAATAGTCGCGTTTGCTCATCAAGGAATCCAAGTCATCGCACGGAAAAACCCGCGCAGGCGCGGCGTCTGGAGCCGGGCCGGCGCGGGCCGGTTTGTCACTATTGCATTCCGACCAGCGCGCGGCCGGGAGCCGCGCGCGCCGCATCTTACTTGTTGTCGCCGTCCTTGACCTCGGTGAACTCTGCATCCACGACGTCTTCCTGGCTGCTGGCAGGCTGCTCTGCGCCTTCGCCCGCACCGGCACCCGCACCTGCGGAAGCCGCCGCGTGCAGCGACTGCGCTGCCTGCTGCAGGGCGCTGGTCTTGGCCTCGATCTGGCCCTTGTCCTCGCCCTTCATCGCCGACTCGAGGTCGGCCAGCGCCGTCTCGATCGCGCCCAACTGCTCGCCCGGCACCTTGGAGCCATGCTCGGTGATTGCCGTGCGGGTGGCGTGGATCAGGCCGTCGGCCGCATTGCGCGCGGTGACCAGGTCATGGAACTTCTTGTCTTCCTCGCGATTGGCTTCGGCGTCGCGGACCATCTGCTGGATCTCTTCCTCGCTCAGGCCCGACCCGGCCTTGATCTCGATCCGCTGTTCCTTGCCGGTCTTCTTGTCCTTGGCGGTCACATGCAGGATGCCGTTGGCGTCAATATCGAACGCCACCTCCACCTGCGGCATGCCGCGCGGTGCCGCATCGATGCCGGACAGGTCGAACTTGGCCAGCGACTTGTTGTAGCGGGCCTGCTCGCGCTCGCCCTGCAGCACATGCACGGTGACTGCGCTCTGGTTGTCCTCGGCGGTCGAAAAAGTCTGCGAGGCCTTGGTCGGGATGGTCGTATTTTTCTCGATAATCTTGGTGAACACGCCGCCCATGGTCTCGATGCCCAGCGACAGCGGGGTCACGTCGAGCAGCAGCACGTCCTTGACGGTGCCCGCGAGTACGCCACCCTGGATCGCCGCACCAATCGCCACGGCTTCGTCCGGGTTCACGTCCTTCTTCGGCTCCTTGCCGAAGAACTCCGTGACCGCCGACTGCACCTTGGGCATACGCGTCTGGCCGCCGACGAGGATCACCTCGGCGATGTCGGATACGCGCAGGCTGGCGTCGTTGAGCGCGATGCGGCAAGGCTCGATGGTGCGCTTGATCAGATCATCGACCAGAGCTTCAAGCTTGGCGCGAGTGAGCTTGATCGCCAGATGCTTGGGACCGGCGGCATCCGCGGTCACATAGGGCAGGTTCACTTCGGTCTGCTGCGAGGACGACAGTTCGATCTTGGCGCGCTCCGCAGCGTCCTTCAGGCGCTGTAAGGCGAGCGGATCCTTGCGCAGGTCGATACCCTGGTCCTTCTGGAATTCCTCGACAAGATAGTCGATGACGCGCTTGTCGAAATCCTCACCACCGAGGAAGGTGTCGCCGTTCGTGGCCAGCACTTCAAACTGGTGCTCGCCGTCGATGGTCGCGATCTCGATGATCGAGACGTCAAACGTGCCGCCGCCCAGATCATAAACCGCGATCTTGCGATCGCCGCCCTTCTTGTCCATGCCGTAGGCCAGTGCGGCTGCGGTCGGCTCGTTGATTATCCGCTTGACGTCCAGGCCGGCGATCTTGCCGGCATCTTTCGTAGCCTGGCGCTGCGAATCGTTGAAGTAGGCCGGGACAGTGATCACCGCTTCGGTGACCGCTTCACCGAGATATGCCTCGGCGGTCTTCTTCATCTTGATCAGCACGTCGGCCGAGATCTGCGGCGGCGCCATGCGGCGACCATCGCTGGTCTCGACCCAGGCGTCGCCATTGTCGTGCGCGACGATCTTGTAGGGCACCAGATCCAGGTCTTTCTTTACTTCGGCGTCGGTGAATTTGCGGCCGATCAGGCGCTTCACCGCGTAGAACGTGTTCTGCGGATTGGTCACGCCCTGACGCTTGGCCGAGGCGCCGACGATGGTCTCGCCGTCCTTGGTAAAGGCGACAATCGAAGGCGTGGTGCGATCGCCCTCGGAATTTTCGATGACCTTGGCCTTGCCGCCTTCCATCACCGCGACGCACGAGTTGGTCGTGCCCAGGTCGATACCGATGATCTTGCCCATGTGACTTCTCCGGAAACTGTTGCGGCCTCAAGGCCGTGTGACTGATTGGCTATTTGGGGTCACGTCGCGCGGGTTCAAGTGAGGATCTGCTGCTCCCGCTGCTTGCACGGGGAGGTTGAGAGAGAGTGAAGCGCTACCTCGAGGACAGAGCCAAGCGCTACCCCACCCCAACCCCTATTGCGCTACG
>JBKJMY010000315.1:0-6505 GCA_046596115.1 Arenimonas sp. | reverse complement strand
TGCCTGGTCGCGAATGGCTGGCGGAGTGTGGGGCGAACCAGCCTTGTGGTTGCCGGCGAGTACTTGTGCCCGCTGTGGCTGCTAGGGTTCGTCGTGCTGGCGCAGCGGCGCTGGGATGCTCCGGCGATGCGCACGCTGCTGCTGTTCCTGCTCGGGTTCGTGGTCTATGCCAGCGTGCTGAACTGGACCGTGCCCTACCAGCCGTACTACGCCAGGTACCTGGCAAGCGAGCTGGTGCCCTATGTGTTGCTGTTCGTGGTTTGCGCCTGGCAACTGATGCGCGCGGGCGAAGCCGGGGGGCATGGCGCCGCGCCGCGCGTATTGTCCGCCTGCATGGTCCTGAGTCTCGCGTACGCACTGCTGCTGTCCTCATGGCAGCTCGGGCGGCACGAAAATCGCGGCGCCAGCGATTCGATTGGACAGCTCGCCGGGATGGCTTCGGACGGCGACGTGATCGTGCTGGAAAGCGTGCC
This sequence comes from Arenimonas sp., assembly GCA_046596115.1. Lineage (GTDB taxonomy): Bacteria > Pseudomonadota > Gammaproteobacteria > Xanthomonadales > Xanthomonadaceae > Arenimonas. The sequence goes on along the minus strand of JBKJMY010000315.1, from coordinate 6,032 downwards.
GTCTGAAGGCTATGTCGTGAGGGAGGTCAAGACAACGCTGCGGTACCGGTTCAATCGGCACGTGATCAGCATCAGCGGCGAGGGCCTGCGTGATCCACGTTACCTGGCCCGGCTCGAAGCCAGCTATGACAGCGTCTTGCTGGTGGCGCCGCAGCCTTTGGCAGCTGCAGGATTCACCCGCACGGGTATGGTCCGCCTGCACGCCACGACGTTCGGACGTGATGCGCTGCCGCCACACCGCCTGCGTTCGGGGATGGATGCACGGCTGTTCGTGTTCAAACTCGATGCGACTCCATTTTCCGCTGACGCGCCATCGCAACGCTTCGATGCCGCCGCCGATACGCGTCTGGCCAGCGAAATTGGCACTCGGGGCGGAGCTGGCCTGTCGTCGGATGGGCGCGCGGGGTTCCTGCTGTATGGGCCCTACGTCGACGTCCCGGCGGGCAGGTACCGGCTCGAGATGCACGGCCAGTGGCTCGGCGGCGGCGGCAGTGCGACGCTCGACGCCGCGATGAGCGGCGGCGCGCGTGTGCTCGCAAGCCGCGATTTGCAGGCCCCGTCCAAGGCGGCGCCGCTGGGAGAGCCACTCGAATTCGACGTGCCGCCGGGCGGCGCCAGGGACCTGGAAATCCGCCTGCGCGTCGAATCAGGACTCAAGGCGAGCGTCGCCGGCTACAGCCTGCACAGGTTGCGCTGAGCCGAGCGGTGCTGAGCCGGGCCGTGCTGCGGTGGGCGGTCAGAACCGGCCGATGGCTTCCTGGTAACGGATGATGTCGCCAAGCGAGTGGCCGCTGCCGCTCTGGCAGTGCAACTTGTAGGGGCGGGTCGACCCGGTGTTGGTTTCCGAATCCTCGATTTCGATGCGATAGCGGGTGTTGGCACCGCTATTGCGATCGGTCTTGTCGCCCAGGTAAACCTCGCCGAAGCCGGTCGAATTGTTGCCGCCGGCAACGAGCAGGCCGTTGGTATCGAGCATGCGCATTTCCAGACCATAGCCGGGCAGGGCACGCACGCCGGTCGCTGGATCGATGATCTCGCATTGGACGTAATCGGGATGGCGGAAATACACCACGTGGGTGTTGGAACTCACGCCCGTACCGATGGCGAAATTGCGACCCACCATGTCTATCGAGTTCAGCGTCTCGCGCGCGACGTGGTTGTCCTGCCCGCCGACGATATCGCCCGGGTAGGCTTCGACGCCGGCGCCGGATTCCTGCTTGGCAACACGGAAGTCCGCGCCGAAGAAGGCGTTGTCCTGCACGGTGCAGAAAGCCATCAGCCCGGGCTCGTCAATGCCAAGCTCCTCGAACTTGATCGAGGCGTCGTCGTAGTCACCCGGCGGTGCAAGTCCGGTCGCGAAGATATCGCTCAGGCGCACGTCCTGTCCGGGCGCGAGGCTGAGGTCACCCTGGCCTATCACGTTGCCCGTGCTGTCGTAGATGGTGTAGTGGATCGGCGTGCTGTAAGGGATGTTGGCCGGCGTGATGTCATTGAGATTGCCAACGAAGCAGTTGGTCTGGAACGCCGGCTGGCCATTCTGGGCTGCCAGCCGGCGGATGCCGTTGACCACCACGTCGGCGGAGGTGAAGGTATGTGCCGGGAAGGCCTCCACGGTGAAGCCGTTTCCAAGCGGGTTGGACACGCGCGAGAAGGCCGCGTAGGGAAGGTTCGCACCGGAGGTTTCGCTGGTGTACAAGTAGCCGAACTGGGTGCCTGCCGCCATGCCCGGACACAGGTCGCGCAGGCTTCGCACCATGGCCGTCTTGCCGGGCTGGACCACGACCGGGTTGCAGGTCATCTGGGTCGCCGTGACGGTGGTGGACGGAAAGAACTTCGTATTGATCGTCACCGGCGCGGAATTGGGATTGCGGAAGTTGAACCGCTGCGCGAAGGATGTGTTATCCACCACGATCGGGAAGATCTGGATCGAGTGGTATCCGTCCGTGGTCTGGGCCGATGCAGGTGCGCTGGCGAACGCAGCGCCGAGGCATACGCTCAACAGGCCTAGGGTCTTGATCGCGTTCACTGGGACTCCGGGTGACAGCTGGGGGAGGAGCATGTTTGCACAGAACCCGAGGACGGGCGCAGCGTCCGGTGTCCCGGAATTTGCCTACGGTCACAATCTAGCAATTTTCATCCTGAATGGGCCGCTTCAGGGAGCCTCATCCGCGCAGCAGTCCACAAAAAACCCCCTCCGCAGGGGGAGGGCGCTGGTCGCTGCCGTTGTGGTCGGTCAGAACCGGATCAGCAATTCCTGGTAACGCAGGATGTCGCCGTCGGTGTGGCCGCTGCCGCTGACGCAATGCAGCTTGTAGGGCCGGGCCACGGCGTTGTTCTGGCCGTTGGTCTCGACCTCGATCGTGTACCGGGTATTGGCACCATTGTTGCGCTGGTACTTGTCGCCCAGGTAGATCGAGTTGAAGCCCGTGGAATCGTTGCCGCCGGCAAAGACGCTGCCGTCCGGCCCGAGGATGCGCATTTCCAGGCCATAGGCCGGCAGGGCGCGCACATTGGTGTTCGGGTCGATGATCTCGCACTGCACGTAGTCGGGATGGCGGAAATAGACGACGTGGGTGTTGGCGCCCGTCGTGCCCGACGCGATGGTGAACGGCCGACCGGTTGGCAGCCCGCCCATGACCATGTCGTTGGCGATGGTGGAATCACGCAGCACGTGTTCATCCTGCGCCGCGGGTGTCTGGGTGAGCGAGATCTGGCTGAAGCCGCGCTCCTGCTTGGCGATGCGGAAATCGGCGCCGAAGCTGGTGTTGTCCTGCACAGTGCAGAAGCTCAGGATGCCCGGCTCGCCGGAGCCGCTTTCCTCGAACGTGACGCGGGCGTTGTCGTAGTTGCCCGCCGTTGCGCCGACCGCGGCGAACACGTCGAGCAGCCGCATCAGCTGACCCGGCAGGACGGAGAAAGTGGTGGTGCTGCCGAGCAGGGCGCCGGCGCTGTCGCGAACCGACACCAGCACGTCGCTGGGGGTGCCCACGCTCACGTTGACGTTGTTCATCTTGCCGATGAAGCAGTTGGTCTGGAAGGCAGGCTGGCCGCCAGCCGCCGCGATGCGCCGGATTCCGGTCACGACGCTGTCAGCCGAAGTAAAGGTGTGTGCCGGGAAGGCTTCGACCGAAAAGCCGATGCCGGCCGGATTGCTTACCCGCGAAAAGGCCGCGAACGGGCGCTTGCGGGTGGCGTTGTTCTCATTGACATAGACGATGCCGAATTGGCTTCCAGCCGCCAGGCTCGGGCACATTTCGCGCAGGCTGGTGAACACGGCCTGGCTGTTTGCCGGGATCGCAACCGCAGGGCACACGATCGCAGTTGCTTGGGAGGTGCCGACGCCGGGCAGATACTGCACGGCAAGCCCGATCGCATTGTCCGGGTCCGGATTGCGGAACGTGAATCGCTGCGCGAATGCGGCCGAATCCACCGCAACCGGGAACACCTGGATCGCGTGGTAGCCGTCGGTGGACTGGGCCATCGCAGGCTGGGCGCCGGCCATCGCGGCGATGCTCAATCCCGCGAGTGCCAGTGTCTTGAAGGTGCTCAATGCGTTCTCCTTGGTTGCGGCTGCGACAGCGGAGCGCAGCCTCCACGCCCGGTCTGGCCAGACGCGTATGGTTGCACAAAAGGCCCGGCTCCGAGAAAAATTTCCCCGAAAGGGGCGATGGCTCAGCGGTTGGACTGCGCCTGGTCCCGGACCCGTTCGGCAGCCCGCATTTTTTCTACCTGCGCCGGACTCAGGTGCGTGCCCTGGGTTGGCGCAACCACTGCTGGCCCGCCGTTCGCCCACATGTCGACGACGGCAAAGCTGCCAGGCGTGTTCGCGGCAGTCTTGATGTCTCCGGCGCGCAGGGGTCGGCTTACGCCCTGGGCGTCAACCGTATAGCCGACCACCTCGGTCGGGGCGGCGTCCACCGGGATCGGTTTGGCCACTGGCAGTGGAGGGCCCGGTGGGAGCCCGGCCGAGTTCAGGATGCGACTGCCGTCGGCAGCCAGCAGAATCCCCTGCTCCCAGTGGGCACCGGGCGGAAGGGTCGAATCGGTCGAGGCGACCGTCGCGGCGGTCACCGGCGCGGCGGCAACGGGCGGCGGGGCATCAGCCGGACCCGGGGCGGCTTCGCGGCGCATCCAGACAAACAGGGCGATCAGCGCGACCACAAGCGCGACCAGGATCAGCGAACCCCGTCGACGCGGGGCGGAGGTGTTGCTAGTCATGTTCATAGCGCTTCTGCGAATTCGGGAGGAAGGAGGCGGCTCGGTGCTGCCGCACGATGGTAGCAAGTGCACTGCAGTGTCCCAAGCAAATCGGTCAGGGGCCGAGGCCCTGCGTTCATGGACCCGCAGGAGGGCCACAGGTTCCGGGCGAATGGGCAAATTCCTTGCGCGACCGGGCAACGGCCCGGTTACATTGCCGTGTGCTGTGCTGCCGCGTATCGTGCGCTGCTGTCCGTCCAGTCCCGGCCATCGGCGCGCATTGACCATTTTCCCGATCCCCAGGCTGGCGACCAAGTGAGGGTGACACCATGACGTCGAACCGGCCCGATCATGGCCCGATGCCGGACCTGGGCCCGGCTACGTGAAACTCGACCCGGTGAAACTCGTCTCGATGAAACTCGGCCCGATGAAACTCGTCCTGCAGCTTCCATGTCACAACGAGGCCGACCAGTTGCCGGCCACGCTGGCCGGGTTGCCGCGCCAGGTGCCGGGATTCGACAGCGTGCACTGGCTGGTGATCGACGATGGATCCACCGATGGCACTGCCGACGTGGCGCGTGCCGCCGGCGCGGACCATGTGATCCGACTGCCCGACAATCGCGGCCTGGCGCGCGCTTTCGCCTGCGGCCTGGAGGCGGCCTGCCGGCTCGGGGCCGATGTGATCGTCAACATCGATGGCGATGACCAATACCGCAGCGATTTTATCGGCGCGCTGTGTGAGCCCCTGCTCGCCGGTCACGCCGATATCGTGGTCGGCTGCCGGCCGATCGCGCGGATTGCGCACTTTTCCCCGCTCAAGAAATTGCTGCAGCAGCTGGGCAGTGCCGTGGTCCGAGTGGTCGCTGGCGTCAAGGTGGCCGATGCCACCAGCGGTTTCCGCGCGTACACGCGCGACGCGGCGATGTCGCTGAACGTGTACTCCCGCTACACCTACACGCTGGAAACCCTGGTGCAGGCCGGGCAGGCCAAGCTGCGGGTGCTCGGCGTGCCGGTCGAGGTGAATGCGCCGACGCGCCCGTCGCGGCTGATGCGCAGCACCGGCGAATATGTGCGCCGCTCGTTGTCGACCATGTTGCGTTCGTTCGTCATCTATCGTCCGCTGCGGTTCTTCCTGGTGCCGACCGTGCTCGCCACCGCGCTTGGCGTGACGATCGGGCTGCGCTTCCTGGCGCTCTGGCTGGGCGGGCATGGAACCGGCAACGTGCAGTCGCTGATCCTCGCCGCCATCCTGATCATCCTCGGCGCGGTCTGCCTGTCGGTCGGACTCGCAGCCGACCTGCTGTCGGTCAACCGGCGGCTGCTCGAGGACATCCAGGCCAGCCAGCGACGTCGCGACTGGCGCCCGTGAGCGGACGCTTGTGGATGCTCAGCCGCAAGCATCCGCCGAGCGTCGGCGGCATGCAGCAGCTGAGCTGGCACCTGGTGCAAGGCCTGTCGGGCTGCCGGCCGGTGACCGCGATCACCTGGGGCGGCGGCAGTTGGGGCCTGCCGCTGTACTTTGCCTGGGCGCAGTTGCGCCTGGCCTGGGGCCTTGCCCGCGGGCGCATTGCCGTGCTCCACCTCGGCGACCCGGCCCTGGCCGCGCTGGCGTGGTTGCCCAGGCTGGCTGGCGTGCCCGTGTTTGCCACGGTGCACGGCCTGGATATCAGCCATCCGGCGCGCTGGTACCAGGCCTATCTGGATCTTTTCTTCTGGGGCCGCATGCGCGCCTACGCGTGCATCAGTGGGCATGTGCAATCGCTCGTGCTGGCCCGCGGTATTGCCGCGGACGATGCGCCGGTGATTCCGGTCGGGATCGACATTGCTGACTTCCC
>JBKJMY010000199.1:0-3409 GCA_046596115.1 Arenimonas sp. | reverse complement strand
GAAGCGCTTGAAGAAATCGGTGAACGGATCGACGAACATCTGCCGCATCGCAACCGACCAGCCGACCGGCGCGCGATATCGGGTTGCTGGTTCCACGGCGCGCAGGTTGGCGCCGATCGGGATGAGCATCGCCACCGCCATGATCAGATAGACCTGCGGCCAGGGCATGTGGTCGGCGAAACCGAGCGCGAGTGCGCCGGTCAGGATCAGGGCCATCCGGTAGCCCAGCGAATAGGTCGCCACCAGCGCGCCCTGGTCGGCCACCGGCGCGATCTCGATGCGGTAGGCATCGACCGCAATGTCCTGGGTGGCGCCGGCGAAGGCCACCACGAGTGTGGCCACCACGAACGGGATCAATTGCGATGGCGTCAGCACGGCCATGCCGATCAGGCCGATGACCACGCCCACCTGCGCCAGCAGCAGCCAGCCGCGACGCAGCCCCAGCCGCCCGACGATCGGTGGCGCAGAGTGGTCGAGCAGCGGCGCCCAGAGGAATTTCAGCGCGTAGGTCATGCCAGCGCTGGCAATGATGGTGATTTCCTTGAGCACGATGCCGTGCTCCTTCAGCCAGTACGCCAGCGTGCCGGCAACCAGCAGGAACGGCAGCCCGGAGGAAAATCCGAAGAAGAACATCGTCCACGCGGCGGGCTGCGAGAACGACCGCCACACCGAGGGACGTTTGGGCCGATCGGCCGCCGGGGCCGCAGTGGAGGTCATGGGTGGAAGTCCACGGCGAACGGGGCGTGGTCCGAGAATCGCGGCTCCGGCGCGATCGCGCAAGCCTTCAGGCGATCACGCAGGCCGGGGCTGACGACCTGGTAGTCGATGCGCCAACCGACGTTCTTCGCCCGTGCCGCGCCGCGCTGGCTCCACCAGGTGTAGTCCTGTCCCTCGGGATGGAGGTGGCGGTAGCTGTCTACCCAGCCGTGTTCCTGGAACAGCTTCGACAACCACGCGCGCTCCTCGGGCAGGTAACCGGAATTGTTTTCGTTGCTGCGCGCGTTGCGGATGTCCTTGGGCGTGTGGGCAATGTTCCAGTCGCCGCAGATCACGTAGTCGCGGCCCGAGACGCGCCACTGGCTGAAAATCGGCTCGATCCAGTCCATCGCCTTGAACTTGAACAGCTGGCGCTCGGGCTTCGACGACCCCGAAGGCAGGTACAGCGAGACCACGCTCAGGTTGCCGAAGCGTGCCTCGATGTAGCGCCCTTCCTCGTCGAACTCCGGCCAGCCCAAGGCGGTGCGCACTTCATCCGGCGCCTGCCTGGCGTAGATGGCGACGCCGGAATAGCCCTTGCGCGTACTGGCGTCGCGAAACCAGGCCTTGTAGCCGAGGGGACGGAACAGCGCGTCTTCGAGCTGGTGTTCCTGCGCCTTGGTTTCCTGGATGCACAGGACATCCGCGTCCTGTTTGGCGAACCAGCCGAAGAAGCCCTTGCTGGCAGCCGACCGCAGCCCGTTGGCGTTGAAGCTGATGATCCTCACAGGCGCCCGTGGTCCGTGTCCATGCGCCTAGCCTACCCGGTGTGCGTGCCGGGCGGCCACCGCCGATGCGCCCCGGACGACCGCTGCAGCGTCCAACCGGCGACCCGCTGCGGCACAATGTCGCCAATCCCGCCGCGATCATGCCGATGCTCGACCACGAACGCCGCTTCCTCGACCTCGCCCTCGCCCGCCAGGTATTGCGCTTTGGCGAGTTCACGCTCAAGTCCGGGCGGGTCAGTCCGTACTTCTTCAATGCCGGCCTGTTCGATTCAGGTGCGGCGCTGGCAACGCTTGGCGATTGCTATGCGCAAGCGCTGGCGCGATCCGGGCTCGGCGTGGACATGCTGTTCGGGCCAGCCTACAAGGGTATCCCGCTGGCCACGGCGACAGCGATGGCGCTGGCCGCGCAGGGCCGCGACCTGCCGGTTGCATTCAATCGCAAGCAAGCCAAGGCGCATGGCGAGGGCGGCCTGCTGATCGGCGCGCCACTGCACGGCCGCGTACTGATCGTGGACGACGTGATCACCGCCGGCACCGCCATTCGCGAAGCCATCGCGATCATCCGCGCCGCCGGTGCGACGCCCTGCGGGGTGCTGATCGCGCTGGACCGGCAGGAGCGCGGCCAGGTCGGCGAACGCTCCGCGGCGGCGGAAGTCAGCGCCGAATTCGGCCTGCCCGTGATCGCTGTCGCAACGCTGGATGCATTACTGGAGTGGGCCGGAGTGCGACCCGAGCTGGCGATGCACAAGCCTGCATTGTTGGCGTATCGTGCCCGTTACGGCAGCTCTGCCCGCAACAACGACAATCGGTGAATGGCATGAACGCACGCACTCCTGTGGTCTTCGCGCTCGCGCTGGCGCTTGGCGCCGGCGGGCTGGCCCATGGCCAATCCAAAAGCGACGGACCCAAGCTGTACCGCTGGGTCGACAAGCAGGGCAAGGTCCACTACGACGATGCGCTGCCCCCGGAAGCGGTCGACCAGGCGCGCACGGAATACAAGACCAGCACCGGCAGGACCGTGGGCCAGGTCGATCGCGCCCTGACAGTGGAAGAGCGTGCGACGCAGGCAGCGGCGGCGGCGGCCGCAGTCGAGTCACAAAAGGGCGCCGCCGAACAGCAGCGGCTGGAAAGCATCATGATGGCCAGCTACGAGACCGAGATGGACATGCGCCGCGCCTATGGCGAACGCATCAGCCTGCTCAAGACCACCATCGACTCGACCGACGTCAGCATCCACAGCCTCGACGAAAACCTGACGACGATGCTGTCACAGGCCTCGGACACCGAACTGGACAACCGGCGCGTCCTCGACGACCGGCAGAAGATGATCCGCGACCTGCACGTGGAAAAAGTGAAGCAGGCAGCCCTGCAGTCGGGGCGCCACAACGACCTGGCCGCATTGAATGCCGAGTTTGCCAGGATGCTGGCGCGCTACCGCGAGATCAAGGGCGCCGCCGCGGGCTAGAACGGCAGCGTCAGGTTCGGGTTGATCGCCCGGATCTGCTCGCGGAATACACCCTGGATGCGTGCAAGCGATGCGGCATCGCGCGCGTCGAAGCGCAGCACCAGGCAGGGCGTCGTGTTCGACGCGCGCACCAGGCCCCAGCCATCGGGCCAGTCGGCGCGCAGTCCGTCGATGGTGGCGATGCGCGCACCCTCGAACTTGGCCCGCGAGACGAACTCGCCGATAAAGCTGTACTGCTCCCCCTCGGCCAGGTTGATCTTCAACTCGGGGGTGGACACGCCCTTGGGCAATTGGTCGAACAGCGTCTGCGCATCATCGGGCGATGCGGCGAGGATCTCGAGCAGGCGCGCGGCGGCGTACAGGCCGTCGTCGAAGCCGTACCAGCGCTCGCGGAAGAAGAAGTGGCCGGACATCTCGCCCGCCAGCTCCGCCTCGGTTTCCTTCATCTTCGACTTGATCA
>JBKJMY010000193.1:0-4691 GCA_046596115.1 Arenimonas sp. | reverse complement strand
CTGCGGCGAGTTCATATCGGAGACGACCTGGCCGCTGCTGCAGCGATTGGGCGTCGACAATGAGTTGCGCGGGTTTGCCGGGCCGATCGTGCAACGCGTTGGTGTCTTCGTCGAGGGCTCGACGCACACTGCCGGATTGCCCGGCGCGACGGCACTCGCCGGGGAAGGCGGTCGCGCGCTGGGACGCGAATACCTCGATACCGTCCTCCTGCGCCACGCGGCCACAGTCGGAGCCGAGGTCCTGCAGCCGTGGACGCTTGCCGGGTTCACCGATGGCGGCGATCACTACCAGTGCCGGCTGGAAGAAAAGCCCGGAGGGCGCGTCCGGGATTGTCGCGCGACGCTGGTCATCGCCGCGCATGGCAGCTGGGAATCAGGCGTGTTGCCAACGCAGAAGTTCCATCGCCGAGCGCGCGCCTCGGACCTGTTCGGCTTCAAGGCATATTTCAAGGCCGGCGCGCTGCCGCAGGACCTGATGCCGTTGATCGCGTTTCCGGGGGGCTATGGCGGCATGGTGAACTGCGATGACGGTCGACTGAGCCTGTCGTGCTGCATCAGGCGCGATGCGCTCGGGCAATGCCGGAAGCAGTGGCCAGATGACAACGCCGGAGAGGCGCTGCAAGCGCACATCACCGCCCACTGCGACGGCGTTGCACAGGCATTGGCACAGGCACAGCGGGATGGCCCGTGGTTGGCCGCGGGCCCCTTGCGAACGGGGGTCCGCTCGTTCGGGCAGGGTCGTATTTTCGCCGTCGGCAATGCCGCCGCCGAAGCGCACCCGATCGTTGCCGAGGGCATCAGCATGGCCATGCAGTCGGCGTACCTGCTGTGCGAACTGCTGCTCGGCAGACAGGCGAATGTGGCTGAAGACGCCGTGCTCGAATCGATCCTGCGGGACTACGAAGCGGCCTGGCGCAGGAACTTCTCCCCACGCCTGCACATGGCTGCGCTTTATGCGCACCTGTTCATGCGCCCGCGCAGTGCCAGGGTGGCGTCTGCTGCCGTGCGCATGGTTCCCGAACTGCTTGCCCTGGGCGCGCGCCTGAGCGGCAAGGTTCAGCCGCTGCGCTCGGTGTTAAAGACGCGTTGAAGCAGCCCGCCAGCAATGACATGGGCGTGGAAGCCGCGCCGCCGATGGCCTGCGATCGAATGCGTCAGTGGGTGCGACTCTAGCCACCCACGGCAAGGACCGCCCCGGTCCTGAACGGCTGCTGGGCGGTTGCGTGCGGCCCACCGAGACATTGACCCAGGCGGCATTTGCTTTTGTACGGCAGCGCCTATGATGGGGCGCGACATTCCATTGGAGTGAACACGAAGATGGACCGTGGAGTAGCCCCCGTCGACCCGGAGTTTGAGCTGCGCCGCAATCAGGAGGTGGGCCGCTACCGCATCCTCGACACCCCGGCTGAGCGCGAGTTCGACGAAATCGTGCAACTGGCGGCCCGGTTATGCGGCGCGCCCATCTCGACCATTGGATTCGTCGATGCGGATCGCCAATGGTTCAAGGCGAGCGTGGGCCTGGACATAACGGGGACCACGCGCGCAATGGCGCTCTGCGCCTGGACCATCGCTTCCCGGGAGCCGCTGGTTGTCGAAGACTTGCGAGACGACCCCCGGTTTCGCGGGAACCCCCTAATCATCGGGCCACCTGGCCTGGTCTTTTACGCGGGCGTTCCGCTCGTTGCCACCAGCGGCACCGTGGTCGGGACGCTGACGGTGATGGACCGGAAGCCCCGGCAACTCAGTCCCGACCAGACATTCGCCATGCGCGTCCTGGCGCACCAGGTGGTGTCGCGCCTGGAACAGCGCGCGAGCCTGCGCGAACTGGCAGCGACGGAGGCAGAGCTGAGCCTGGCCAAGCTCGAGCTCGAAGCCCGGGTGGACGAGCGCACCCGCGATCTGGAGGCGGCCAGCATCGCGCGGGCGCGCGCCGAGGGCCTGTACCAGCTGTTGTGGGAGACCACGACCGATGCGGGAATTATCATGGACGAGCACAGCGTGATCCTGGCGGCGAACCCGGGCCTCGAGCGGATCCTCGGGCATCCCGTGCAAAGCCTGGTGGGCCGATCGCTGGCAGTGCTACAGCCCGAGCGCCTGCGCGGCGTCCACACCACCGGGATGCACCGCTACCTGCTGACAGGCGAACGCCGGCTGGACTGGCGGGCAACCGAGGTGCCGGCCCTGCACGCCAACGGAAGCGAGGTTCCGGTCGAGATCGCGTTTTCGGAGATGCGCTTCCAGGACCAGCGCCTGTTTGTCGGCTTCATCCGCGACATCAGCGAGCGCAAGCGCGCGGAGGCGGAACTGTTCCGCGCACGGGAGCATGCCGAGGCCACCCTGCGCTCGATCGGCGATGCCGTGGCCACGATCGATCCAGGCGGGCGCGTGGTGTTCCTGAATCCCGTCGCAGAGGCTATGACCGGCTGGACGGCGCTGGATTCCGCAGGCCGGCCCGTCGGGCAGGTATTGGCTTTCGTCGACGAGGCAACAGGGGAGCCGATTGATGTGCTTGCGAGCTGGACCACCGCCGGCGAGGGCACCTCTCCGGAGCCGGGCGGCTCGCGCGGCTTCCCGCCGACGGCGCAACTGCGAACGCGGCAAGCAGTCGCGCACGCGGTGGAGGGTTCGGTGGCCTCAATGCAGGGTCCTGACGGCCATTTTGCGGGATGGGTCATTGCCTTCCGGGACGTGACGGCGTCGCGCCGGATGGCCGAAGAGATCTCGCACCAAGCGCGCCATGACGCGCTCACGGGGCTGGTCAACCGGAGTGAATTCGACCGGCGCCTGCGAGGCGCCCTGGATAGTGCCGCCGCCGCAGGCCGGGAGCATTCGTTGCTGTACATGGACCTGGACCAGTTCAAGCTCGTCAACGACACCTGCGGGCACATCGCCGGCGATGAATTGCTCAAGCGACTGTCGAGCATGCTGTCGCTGCTCCTGCGTTCCAACGATACCCTGGCGCGCCTTGGAGGCGACGAGTTCGGCATTCTGCTCGAGGTCTGCCCGGCGCCGGCGGCGCTTGCCGTTGCCGAGAAGATCCGCAAGGCCATTTCCGGTTTCAGCTTCGTTTGGGATAGCCGCGTGTTCCAGACCACGGCCAGCATCGGCCAGGTGAACTTCAGCGATCACAGCCTCAGCGTGTCCGAAATCCTCAGCAAGGCTGACGAAGCCTGCTACCTGGCCAAGGACTCGGGACGCAACCGTGTGCATACCTACAGTCCCGGGGACGAGGCACTCGCGCGCCGCCACGGCGAGATGGAATGGGTCGAGCGGATTCGCGATGCGCTGGACGGGGATCGACTGGTACTGTTCGCGCAACCGATTTATTCGGTACAAAAACCGGGCGATGCGGTCCGCCATGTGGAAGTCCTCCTGCGCATGCATGGCCAGGCCGGGAACCTCGTTCCGCCCATGGCTTTCATCCCGGCAGCGGAACGCTATGGCTTGATGCCTGCCATCGACCGCTGGGTCGTGGACGCGCTCCTCCGCCACCTGGTGCAGGTTGGCAGTTCGCCCGCGTGTTCGCTCACGCATGCGGTGAATCTCTCCGCCGCCACGCTGGGCGATCCGGCGTTTGCCGAGTTCATCCGGCAAGGGCTGGCGCGCAGCGGCATCCCCGCGCAATGCCTGTCGTTTGAAATCACCGAAACCGCAGCGATCGCCAACTTTGCCGGCGCGAGGTACCTCATCAACGAGTTGCGCGGTCTGGGATGCAAGTTCGCGCTCGACGACTTTGGGAGCGGGATGTCGTCCTTCGCCTACCTCAAGCACCTGCCCGTGGACAGCCTCAAAATCGACGGCGCCTTCGTCCGCGACATTGCCGTTGATCCGGTTGCGCGCGCCATGGTTGCATCGATCAATGAGATCGGCCACCTGATGGGCCTGGAAACAATCGCCGAGTTCGTTGAATCGGAGGCGATCCTCGCCGAGCTGCAGGTGATCGGCGTCGACTTCGCGCAAGGTTTCTGGCTGGCGCGACCGGCTGAACTCTGACCGGCCGCCATGGCATAAAACCCGGGTCAGAGTCGACTTTCATCGCTGAGCAACCTAACTCCCGCCGCAACCAGAAAAAGTCGACTCTGACCCGGGTTTTTCCCGGTTTTCCTGGCGGACTATTCAGCCTTGCCCGCGACAGTGGCCTCGGGAACCTCCACCAGCCTTCCCGTTGCGACGTCGTAGACGTAGCCGTAGATGGGGATGTCGCTCGGGACCAGGGGATGGTTTCGAATGCGCTGGACATCTGCCAGGACGCTTTTGGATTGCTCGCTGATCGTCAGCCAATCCACGAATTGACCTTCTACCGACCCGGGCCCCGAGCCGCTATCACGCCAGACCGTGCCGTCGAACGTCGCGGTCTTCAGGCTGCTTGCGAGCAGGTCGCGCATGATGTCGTCGGTAAACAACTCCATGCCGCAGTTCGTGTGATGGATGACGAACCACTCGCGGGTGCCCAGCAACTTGTATGAGATGACCAACGAGCGGATTGCATCATCGCTGGCCCTGCCGCCCGCGTTGCGGATGACGTGCGCGTCCCCCTCCGCAAGCCCCGCATATTTTGACGGATGCAGACGCGCGTCCATGCATGTGAGAATCGCGAAGCCACGGGCAGGCGGCATGGCGGGAGCGCCCCTGGCACCGAATGTCGAGGCGTACGACTTGTTCGCGGCCAGCACATCGTCGAGAATCTTGCT
>JBKJMY010000185.1:0-7434 GCA_046596115.1 Arenimonas sp. | reverse complement strand
AGCCCTCGCAAAGCGGCATCGAAACCGAGGCGACGACCCGCATCTGCGCAGTTGCCGCGCGGTCGAGAGGCACCACATCCACGCCACTGACGGCGACATCGGCAATGTCGAATCGCTGCTGGTGGACGACGAGTCCTGGGCCGTCCGCCACCTTGTCGTCAACACCAGCGACTGGTGGCTGGGCCACCAGTCGCTGGTCGCGCCGCCATGGATCACCGACATCAGCTGGCTCGATGCCACCGTGTCGGTCGATCTGACACGGCAAGCGGTGAAGGACGCGCCGCCCTTCGACGCGAACACCTGGCCGAACCGGGAGCCGGAGCGCGGCCTGTGCGAGCACTCCGGCCACCCGGACCGCTTGAATGCCGGCGCCGCGCCGCCCGCTGCCTGACCCCCAGTCCGACCGCACCGGCCGCACCGGCCGCGTGCCGTGATCGACCCGACGGCGACCGATCGGTAACGACCCCTCGCGACGTTCAAAGTGGCCCGGGCATCACCATGCGCGTCGCCAAGCTGGCCATGATCCAGATCGTGCCCGCCACCATGATGGTCAACAGCAGCGTCGAGAACACGATCAATTGCAGGTCTTCGCGCTTCTCGTCAAAGTCGATGTGCAGAAAGAAGCGAAAGTGCACCAGCATCTGGGCCAGCGCCAAGGCGCCGATCACGAGCAGCAGCGGAGTCCTTGGCAAGGCCGCCCAGCGCACCAGCGCAAACGGCACCAGGGTCAGCAGCAGGGCCAGCCCGAGGCCCCACACGTACGAGCGGAAATCCTTGCGTTGTTCCGCGCCGCGTTCGGGCCCGGTTTCGATGTGGCCTGCTGACTCGTCGTTCATGCCAACCCCGCGAGGTAAACCACCGAGAAGATCGCCATCCAGACGATGTCCAGAAAATGCCAGAACAAGGCCAGGCGCATGACGCCCAGCTTGGTTGGCATGTCCAGGCCGTGGCGGGCGATCTGCCCGAGCAGCGCGACCAGCCAGAGACAACCCGCGATGACATGCAGCCCGTGCAGCGGCACCAGGCCGAAAAACGCGGACAGGAAGCCGCTGCGACCGGGCACGCCGCCCTTGGCGAACATGCCGCTGAAGTCGTGCAGTTCGAAGCCGAGGAAGGCCACGCCCAGCACCAGCGTGAGCGCCATCCAGCCGATCAGCCGGGCCTGGCCACGCTTGTATTTCAGCGCCAGCGAGGCCATGCCGAAGGCGAAGCTGCTGGCCAGCAGCAGCAGCGTCTGGATGAAGGCGCTGTCGATGTCATACAGGTCGCGCGGGCCCGGCCCACCAGCGGTGGCGTACGCCGAGGTGACGTAGGTGGCGAACACCATGCCGAACAGGATGGCGTCGCTCATCAGGAACACCCAGAACCCAAACATCATGGTTTCCGCAGCCCGGTCGGCCTCGCCATGCGCGGCACCGAGGTTCAAGCCGGGATGCTTGACGACCTGCGGGCTCACCGGGCTCTCGGAGCCGCTCATGGCACCCCTCCGTCAGCGGCCTGCAACGCCAGCCCGACGTTGGCCGGCGTGCATTCGTCGGCGCGGGAGACGGCGGGGGCTTGGGTGACCGCGTCGAGCCAGCGTTGGTGTTCCCGCTGCACCTCTTGCGCGGAAACGATGCGTATCGTGTCGCGCGCGAAGCCGCGGACCACCATGCTCGCGATCGCCGCGGCGAGCGTCAGGACCACCAGCCACCCGATGTGCCAGACCAGACCGAAGGCCAGGGCGAAGCCGATGACCGCGATGGCCGGGCCCATCGCGCTGTTCTTCGGCAGTTTGATGTCGACATAGGTGTCGGGGCGCAGGTAAGCGCGGCCGTTTTCCTTCGCGGTGGTGAACGCATCGAGGCCTTCGACCACCGGGATCACGGCAAAGTTGTATGCCGGGGGCGGCGCCGAGGTGGCCCATTCGAGCGAGCGGCCAGCCCAGGGGTCGCCAGCAAACACGCGATTCTCGTCGCGGTTCTTGATCGACACCCAGAGTTGCCACAGCAATGCCAGCAGCGCCGAAAAAATCAGCAGGGCGCCGCCGAAGGCCACCCATTCGAGCGGCACGTAGCGCGCCTCGGCATAGGCCACGCTGCGCCGTGGCAGGCCCATGATGCCGAGCGCGTACAGCGGGAAGAACGCGCCCATGAAGCCGAAGATCCAGCACAGCGCCGAGACCTTGCCCCAACGCTCGTCGAGGCGAAACCCGAAGGCCTTGGGGAACCAGAAGTGGTAAGCCGAAAGCATGCCGAACAGCACGCCGGGCACCGCCACGTTGTGGAAGTGGGCGACCAGGAACACGGTGTTGTGCACTTGATAATCGATGGTCGGATTGGCCAGCAGGATGCCGGTCATGCCGCCCAGCACGAACAGCACGATGAACCCGAGCGCATACACCATCGGCACCGTGAAACGCACCCGACCACGGAACATCGTCCACATCCAGTCGTAGATCTTCACGCCGGTGGGGATGCCGATCAGCATCGAGGCGATGCCGAACGCGGCGTTGATGTTGGCGTTCTGGCCCATCGTGAAGAAGTGGTGCAGCCAGACCGTGAACGACAGTATCGCGATCGCCATCGTGGCCATCACCAGCGACCGGTAGCCGAACAGCGCCTTGCCGGAGAAAGTGGAGATGGTCTCCGAGTACACGCCGAACGCCGGCAGGATCAGGATGTAGACCTCCGGGTGGCCGAACAGCCAGAACAGGTTGGCGAAGTGCATCGTGTTGCCGCCAAGCTCGTTGGTGAAAAAGTGGAAGCCCAGATAACGGTCCAGCGCCAGCTGTGCCGTGGCCACGGTCAGCGGCGGCATCGCGAAGATCATGATGAGGGCGGTGCACAACGCGGTCCAGGTGAACATCGGCATGCGCATCAACGTCATGCCCGGTGCACGTTCCTTGTAGATCGTCACCGCGATATTGATGCCGGTCAGCGTCGAGCCCAGTCCCGCCAGGCTGAGCGCCCAGATCCAGTAGTCCGGCCCGACGCCGGGGCTGAAGCTGAGCTCGGTGTACGGCGGATAGCCGAACCAGCCGCCGGTGGAGAACTTGCCGATCACCAGCGACACCATCACCAGCGCGGCGCCGGCCGCGGTCAGGCCCAGGCTGATGGAGTTGAGCACCGGGAATGAGACATCGCGCGCGCCGATCTGCATCGGCATCACGTAGTTGATGACGCCGGTGAGAAACGGCATCGCCATGAAGAAAATCATGATCGTGCCGTGGGTGCTGAACAGCTCCGCGAAATGCGCCGGCGAGAGAAACCCGCCGCCCAGGCCGACCGCCTGCTGCGACCGCATGAGCAGCGCTTCGACCAGCGCGCGCGCCAGCATCACCAGCGCGAGCGCGATGTACATGATGCCGATCTTCTTGTGGTCGGGGCTGGTCAGCCAGTCCGACCACAGCGGGCGCCACAAGCGATAGCGTGTCAGCAGCACGGCCAGCACGGTGGCGCCGATCAGCACCAAAGACGCCGCGCCCGTGGCGATGCAGCCGTCGACGATGTTGCTTGCGGTGGGCTGCTGGAGCATCTGCCAGAACGGCAGCGAGGACCATTCGAGCCGCCCCAGTGGGTGATCGAACAACGCGGCGATATTCATCTTGCCGGCCCCGGCGTGGCAGGGCCGACGGCGTGGGTGTCCAGCTCCGCCGCCCCCGGATGACCGAACGCGGCGTCAGGAAGCATCGGCTTGCCCTCCATCGTGGCCATGACCACGGCGGGAAACAGCGCCCGGCTCACGCCGGTGAAATACACATTGCCGTGCATCGAACGGGCTTCGGGCAACGCGCCGATCAGGTCGCTGCGGGTACTGCGTTGCGCGATGAGCGCCAGGCGTGGCGCGTCCAGCGGCATGCCGGTTGCGCGCGCCTTGCCCAGCCACGCCTCGAAGTCGGCCGGGCTCATGGCCTGCGCCGTGAATTTTTGCTGGTGGAAACCGTCGCCGTTGTACATGGTGTTTTCGCCCAGCGACGCGCCAGGCAGGCTCGCCTGCAGATTCAGCTGCGTCACCATGCCGCCCATCGCATAAATCTGGCTGCCCAGCGAGGGGATGAAGAACGACTGCATCACCGTGGCCGACGTCAGGTGCAGCACGACGGCGCGATTCGTCGGCAGCGCCAGCGTGCCGATGCTGGCGATGCCCTGATCGGGATAGATGAACAGCCACTTCCAGTCGTAGCCGATCACCTCGACCTGCAGCGGCGCCTGGTCCGATGCGAGCGGCTTGTACGGGTCGAGCCGGTGCGCATCGCGCCACACGAAAAACGCCAACACTATGACTATGACGATCGGGCCGGCCCACGACATAATCTCCAGCAGCCTGGAGTACGCCCACCGGGGCGCATAGCGGGCCACCTTGCTGCCGTAACGGTAACGCCAGACGAAGAAAGGCAGCAGCAGGAAGATCGGGCCCGCCACCAGGACCGCCATGATGCCCAGCACCCAGTAGAAGTGCGAGCGCTGGGCAACCGCCACCGGACCCTGCGGATCGAGGAAGCTCAGGTGCGTGCTGCCGGCGCAGGCGCTCAACATCAACATCAACATCAACAGCACGATGCACGCGGCAGCCCGGCAGCTCGAGGCCCATCCGGATGGGGTCCGCGCCGCCTGTCGCCGACGGGTTGAAGGGTCGCGCTGGGCTTGACCCGGTCCGCGTGCAGAGGTCGAGACTGTCATGGCTGACCCCGACTTTGTAGGTTTGCCACCGCACTCAAGTCGTATCAACGCGGCACACGATCAAATCCCCCTGCGATGCGAGCCGGCATGGAGTCGAGAGACGTGCGATCAAGCCGCGATCCGGGGCAAGGTGTGCGCTTGCGATTCAGGCTCGCAAAGCCGAAATTGAAGACGACGCCAGCTCTGTCGCCGAACGGGTCGAGCCTGCGCCCGAGGGCAAGCGGCGGGTCGACGCCAATCGGAATGGCAATGCGAGAACCCTGCGGCACGACTGGCCTGTGCCCGGCTTCCGAATGCATGGGATGCATGCGATGCACACACCTCTCTCCACTGCCGTCGACGCAAAGAACATCGTCAATCTGGACCCGAGGAACTTCCGCATCTTCGGTCCGGATGAGACGCTGTCCAAACTGCTTGGTGCCGTGTTCGATGTCACCAGCCGCCCATGGGATGCGGCCAGCGCGGCCAAGGACCCGTTTCTTGCCCCCGCTGGGCACGTGCTTGATGCGATGCTGAGCGAGGGCCAGTGAGAAGGCCGGATCGAGGGCGACCTGCTGACCGGCCGGCGCGGACTGCTCAACGGCTGCGACGCCTTCATGCGCATCGTCAATTCGATGTTCAGCCAACCCGCCAAGGGGCTCAAGGTCACCAGCACGCTGCGGTGCTGGCAACCATGACCCCATCATTGCTTGCTGGAAGTGACAGACCAAACCGCTTCTCCTACATCATCGGCGATCAGGAGAGCGCCATCTGCGGCCTGTGCAAGTCCGACGGGAGCGCCGAAAAGAGACTTCTCGTCAGGTGATGTGAAGCCAGTAATGACAGGCACTTTCTTGCCCGTCGGTCGTCCATCCACGAACTTGACATAGCTCACCTCGTAACCTGCCAACGGCGACCGGTCCCAACTCCCGTGTTCGCTGATAAACGCCCCGCCTCGGTATGTGGCTGGCAGGTTGGCGCCCGTGTAGAAAAGAAGCCCCAATGGTGCAACGTGCGAGGCCAACGCGTAGTCGGGCGGTATGGCCTTTTCAACGAGGTCCGGTCGCTGCGGCTGGACGCGTTCATCGACGTGCTGGCCGTAGTAGCTGTACGGCCAGCCGTAGAACCCGCCCTCCTGCACCGCCGTCATGTAGTCCGGAACCAAGCTGGCGCCGATTTCATCACGCTCGTTGACGATGGTCCAGAGCTTGCCGGTCTGTGGTTCCCATTGAAGCCCGGTCGGGTTGCGAAGCCCCGAGGCAAATATCCGGCTGGCCCCTGTCGCGACATCCACCTCGAGGATGTCTGCGCGGCGGTACTCGACGGCCAGACCGTTCTCGGTGATGTTGCTGTTGGACCCCACACCGACGTAGAGCTTTTTTCCGTCCGGGCTTGCCAGTAGCGACTTGGTCCAATGGTGATTGATGGTGTCTGGCAAGTCGGCCAGTTCACTGCCCGGTTCAGAGATGCTGGTCGCGCCCGCGGTATAGGCGTACTTCATGATCTTGTCGGTGTTGGCCACGTACAAGGTCTGGCCGATCAGCTGCACCCCAAATGGCGAGTTCAGGTGTTCAAGAAAGAGATGCTGCTCCCACTTGGCAGAGCCCGGCTGCTTGCGCAGGAGCGTGATCCGATTCCCGCCTTTCGCCCCTTTGCCGGATCGACCAATGACCTGGCCCGCGATGAGTTGCTTGAGCGTTGTCACCGGTTCAGTGCCGGGGCCGTTCGATTCGACCACCAGCACGTCGCCGTTGGGCAGCGTCAAGAGCTGGCGTGGGTGCTGCAGGCCTTCAGCGATTTTTTCTATCTTCAAGTCACTCGCCACGGATGGATGTCCGTCGCCCTGCCATCCCACATGGGTCGGCACCTGCATCGGCGGCATCAGGAAGTTTCTGGCCGCCGGCAGAAAAGGGTCATGTCCGATTTGCTGCTGCGGATCGACCACTGCCCGTCCTCCGCAGCCGCCGAGCGCCACGACCAGGACCGTTGGAACGACAGCCGTCCATTTTTTGCTCATCATGATTGCGCCTTGTTGGGGTTGTTCCGGTGCTGCAGGGTGACGAGGACATGGCCGATGCCCAGCAGTGCAACGGTCAATATCGAAAGCCACATTCCCTCCGGGACGACCGCGTACGCGTCCCGGCTGTGGACAAAAGCGTTGACGACGGCAGCAGTAATGCCCAGGAGATAAAGAAAAAAGGCGACCTTGTCACTGGCTGCGGTCGGTCGGGCACCGGTAAACCAGACCCGGGACAGGTTGATGAATCGCGGAATCACCGCGAAAACAAGTCCAATCGAAATCAGCCACGCGGCTGACTTGACCCACATGACATCCGCGCTGTTGACGTACACCAAGTCGAATATCAGCGCCCCCACGAAGAACCCAAATGGAATTGGATTGAGCAGGTCGAACAGCACCGCGGCTGTGGTGGAGGATGGCTCACGAACATCAGGCATCAATTGGGCAATCTCTCTCATGTCTTCTCCTTGAAATCGGGTGGGTTGAGTGGCACGTTAGAACATCGGCGCTGCGCCGTCGGTGCTGCAGCGCACCGATGCAGTCGCCTCACCGCGCCCCGTTTCCCTTGCACGACATTCAAAGTTCCCCGGGCATCGCCTTGCGCGCGGGTCAGCATCGCCATGAGCAGGAAGCAACCCAGCGGCTCAATGCCATGGACACGCGAAGGCGGCGTCGTTCTGCAGCACCAAGTTCGAGAGCGACCGGACATGGCCCAGACACCATGGCTTGACGGCGGTCCGGTGGAGCCGGAATTTAACATGACGATGGCATTCC
>JBKJMY010000122.1:0-13072 GCA_046596115.1 Arenimonas sp. | reverse complement strand
CCGAGGTTGTTGAACAACTCGTGTCGGGCGGCGACGCGCTGGTGCTGATGCCCACCGGCGGCGGCAAGTCACTGTGCTACCAGGTCCCCGCCCTGCTTCGCGCCGGTACGGCGATCGTGGTGTCGCCGCTGATCGCACTGATGCAGGACCAGGTCGAGGCCCTGCACCAACTCGGCGTGCGCGCGGCCTTCCTCAATTCCTCGCTCGGCGCAGGCGAGGCGGCCGAGGTCGAACGCGGATTGTTGGCGGGCAAATACGACCTGCTGTACGTCGCGCCCGAACGCCTGCTCACCGAGCGCTTCCTGTCCCTGCTCGACCGCAGCACGATCGCCCTGTTCGCGATCGACGAGGCGCACTGCGTCTCGCAGTGGGGCCACGACTTCCGCCCCGAGTACCGCGAACTCAACCTGCTGCACGAACGTTGGCCGCAGGTGCCGCGCATCGCACTGACCGCCACCGCCGATGCGCCCACGCGCGCCGAGATCGTCGAGCGGCTCGGATTGCAGGACGCGCGCCAGTTCATCAGTTCCTTCGACCGGCCAAATATCCGCTACCGGGTGGTGCAGAAGGAAAACCCGCGCCGGCAACTGCTCGATTTCGTTGCCGCGCACCGTGGCGAGGCGGGCATCGTCTACTGCCTGTCGCGGCGCAAGGTGGACGAGACCGCCCAGTTCCTGGCACAGCAGGGCATCACCGCCTTGCCCTACCACGCCGGCATGGACGCCAACGCGCGCGCCAACAATCAGCGGCGTTTCCTGCGAGAAGAAGGCGTGGTGATGGTGGCGACGATTGCCTTTGGCATGGGCATCGACAAACCCGACGTGCGCTTCGTCGCCCACCTCGACCTGCCCAAATCGCTGGAGGGCTACTACCAGGAAACTGGTCGCGCCGGCCGCGACGGTGAGCCATCGGACGCCTGGCTTGCCTACGGGCTTGGCGACGTGGTGCTGCTGCGGCGGATGATTGACGGCTCCGAGGCCGGTGAAGAACGACGCTGGCTGGAGCGGCGCAAGCTCGACAGCCTGCTCGGTTACTGCGAATCGGCGCGCTGCCGGCGCCAGGCACTGCTGGCAAACTTCGACGAGCTGCATGAAGGCAACTGCGGCAACTGCGACAACTGCCTGGAACCGGCGCGCACCTGGGACGCCACCGTCGCCGCACAGAAGGCCCTGAGCTGCGTGTATCGCACCGGTCAGCGCTTCGGCGCCGCACACTTGATCGACGTGCTGCGCGGAGCCGGCACCGAGCGCATCCGGCAGTTCGGCCACGACCGCGTGAGTACCTATGGCGTCGGCAGCGACCTCGATGCAAAACAGTGGAAGAGCGTGTTCCGGCAGCTCGTCGCCAACGGCATGCTCGAAGTCGATACCGCCGGGCACGGCGGCATGCGCCTGGGCGAGGCGAGCCGCGGCTTGCTGCGCGGCGAGCAAACCCTCGTGTTGCGCCAGGACGAGGCGCCGAAGAAGGAGCGTGGCCCGCGCGGTGGTCGCGCCGTCGTGCCCGCCGACCTCGCTGCCGCCGATGCGCCACTGTTCGAGGCGTTGCGCGCGCTGCGCGCGGACCTGGCACGCGAACAGAACCTGCCCGCTTACGTGATCTTCCATGACGCCACCCTTCGCGCGATGGCCACGCTACGCCCACTCACCCTCGGCGAACTCGGCACCATCAATGGCGTCGGCGTGAGCAAGCTGGAGCGCTACGGCGAACGCATGCTGCAGGTGCTGCGCGAGGCGGCCTGAGCGAGCCCGGAGCGGGTCGAAGCGGGTCGGAGCGGGCCGGAGCGCATGTCAGCGGGCTTGAGGCGGTCCTGTCCACCCGCGTCGCAAGCCGCGCTATTGTTGCGGGCCGCCCGGGGAGATGCAGGCTTGATTCGATCGGAACAATCGCTGCGCCAACCCGCGTTCGCCCTGCTGGTGGGATTGGCCGCCTTCGTGCTGTACACCGGCGGCGGCATCCTCGACCCGCGCAGTACCGGTTGGCTGATGGCCGGCGATCCGGCGCAGAGTTGGCTGGGCTGGCAATTTTTCCGCCATACACCCCTGCTGCAGTGGCCACTCGGCGCCAACCCGGACTTCGGCATGGAGATCGGCAGCTCGATCGTCTTTTCCGACTCGGTCCCGCTGATTGCCTTCCTGCTCAAGCCGTTGTCGCCCTGGCTGCCGGCAGCGTTCCAGTATTTCGGCGCCTGGCTCGCGGTTTGCTTCATGCTGCAGGCGCTGTTCGCATGGAAACTGCTGCGTCAGGCTGGGCTCGAGCCGGTGCTCGCACTGCTGGGCGCCGCGTTCTTCGCGACTGCACCGGCGATGATCTTCCGCCTGCACGGCCACTACGCGCTGATCGCTCACTGGCTGGTGCTGGCGGCGCTCTACCTGTACTTCCGGCCGAAGGCCTCGGCCGGCCGCTGGATGCTGTTGCTTGGCGCGGCAGCGCTGGTGCACGCCTACTTGCTGGTGATGCTGCTTGCGATCTTCGCCGCCGATCTGGTGCAGCGCGTGTGGCGACGCGAATGGAATCTGCGGCGCTTGCTGGCCACGCTGGCAATCAGCCTGTCCCTGGTTGGGCTGCTCATGTGGGCCACCGGATATTTCATGCTCGGCGGCGTCGAAGGCGTGCAGGTGGACCAGTCCGCATTCGGCATGTATGGCATGAACCTGCATGCTCTGATCGATCCGGAAAACCTGTGGTCGCGCCTGCTGCCCGATCTCCCGGGTGGCACCGGCGAGTACGAAGGCTTCGCGTTCCTCGGCATGGGCATCCTGTTGCTCTGCGCCGTCGCCCTGCCCTTGCTGATCGAGGCGCGGCGACCCGGTGCGTCGTCCTTTGCCACCTGGATACCAATCACTGCGGTCGCGGCGGTCATGACGGCGTTCGCGCTGTCGAACCACATCGCCATGGGCACCACCGACGTGGCGCAGTACACCGTGCCCGCCTTTGCGCAGCCCGTGACCGGCGCGTTCCGCGTGGCCGGCCGCTTTTTCTGGCCCGCCTATTACCTGCTGATCACCGGCCTGCTCATGCTGATCGCCCGTGGGCTGCGGCCGACCACGGCGCGCATCACCGTGGCGGTGATGCTGCTGGTGCAGCTTGTCGACGGAGCCGGCGCCTGGCACCACTTCGAGGGCATGCTCAGTGGCTCGAAAGGCTGGCAGTCGCCGATGCGCTCCAGCCTGTGGGAGCCGCTGGCCGCGCAGTACCGAACGCTTGCAATTGCACTGCCGCAAAACATGCCGAAGGACTGGATCGCACTGGGCGAATTTTCCTCGCGGCATCGCATGCGCACCGAAGCCGGTTCGTTCGCGCGCATCAACGAACCGGCTGCGGCACGTACGCGCGATGCGATGGCCGCGGCGCTGCGCGAAGGGCGCGCCGATCCAACCATGCTCTATGTCGTGGTCAATGACGATGTGTGGTCAGGGCTGGTGGCGTCGCCGCCAGGATTCGGCTTCGTCGGGATCGTCGACGGCTTCCGGGTATTCGCGCCCTCGGGCTGCACACGCTGCGGCAGCTATGCATTGCGCCTGGCCGATGCGCGCGCAGGCCATGCACCGGGGTCGGATGCCTGGCACTTCCAGCTGGGTTCACCAGACCTCGCAAAGCTGGCATCGGGCTGGTCGACCCCGGAGCCCTGGGGCACCTGGTCCGAGGGTGATTCGGCCGAACTGCGCCTGGACCTGGTGCCGGGCGACGCAGACCTGCAATTCATCCTCACCGGCTCGGCATTCGTGTCCCCCGGGCACCCGCGGCAGCGCGTGCGCGTGCTGCTCAACGACACGCCGCTGGGACTGATCACCTATTCCGAGGGCGCCGACAATCAAGCGCGCAGGATCCGCGTACCGCACGCCTTGGCTGCGACCGTCGGTGCCGGTGCGCGCCTGCGTTTCGAATTCCCGGACGCCACCTCGCCCGCAGCACTCGGACAGAGCATAGACGCACGCCGTCTCGCCTTTGGCATCGCCTCGCTCCGGGTCGAGGACGTGCCTGCGGCCAAGTGAGCAATGCGGCAGTGCGGCTTGGTTCACCGTTTTCACGCTGACGACGACAGTCCTGCGGGTATATTCAATCGGTAAGGCGCGACCCGGCGGATCGGGCCGCCAACTGGTGCAAACAAGGATGTTCGCGCATGCCGACGACCCGCCGTATCCATATCCAGCCCGCCGGAGACTTCAGCTTCGCGCAGGGCATCGCTGAGATCCAGCGCGAGCTGCAGCTGCCGCAGGCATTTCCGCCAGATGTCGAGGTTGCCGCAACCCGAGCCGCCGACAACCCGCGCATGCCCGGTCTCGACAGGACCGACATCCCGCTGGTCACCATCGATCCGCCGGGGTCGATGGACCTTGACCAGGCGATGTTCTTCGAGCGCAATGCCAGCGGCTACCGCGTGTACTACGCCATCGCCGATGTCGCGGCCTTCGTCACCGCAGGCGATGCGATCGACATCGAGGCGCATCGGCGCGGCGCGACCCTGTATGGCGCCGACTCCAGGATTCCGCTGCATCCGCCCGTGCTGAGCGAGGGCGCCGCCTCCCTGCTCCCCGATCGCGACCGTCCGGCGCTGCTGTGGACGCTGGACCTCGGCAATGACGGCAACCTCCTTGCGACCGACGTGCGGCGCGCCCGGGTCCGCAGTCGCGCCAGGCTCGACTATGCCGGCATGCAGCAGCGCATCGATGCCGGCAGCGCCGATCCGATGTGGCGGCTACTGCAGGAGGTTGGCGAACTTCGTCAACAAATCGAGCGCGCGCGCGGCGGCGTCAGCATCGCGCTGCCCGAACAGGAGATACGCAACGTCGGTGGCCGCTGGGAGTTGGCGTATCGCATGAACCAGCCGGTGGAGGACTGGAACGCGCAGATCTCGCTGTTGACCGGCATGGCGGCGGCGCAATTGATGGTGCGGGCCAAGGTTGGCCTGCTGCGCACCCTGCCACCGCCCGACCCACGGGCCATCGCGCGGCTGCGGTTGACCGCGAAGGCACTCGCTATTGCCTGGCCGGACGCGGAGCCCTATCCCGATTTCATCCGCACGCTTGATCCGGCGCAACCCAGGCACGTGGCGATGATGACGTCCTGCACGACCGTGTTGCGCGGCGCCGGCTATGCGGCTTTCAATGGCACCCTGCCCGATCAACCCATGCACTCGGCGCTCGCGGCCGAATATGCGCATGCCACCGCGCCACTTCGCCGCCTGGCGGATCGCTACACCGGCGAGATCTGCGTGGCCCTGTGCGCAAACCAACCGGTGCCGGAGTGGGCGCTGGCAGCACTGCCCGGGCTGCCGCCGACGATGCAGGCAGCGGACCATCGCGCAGGCCAATACCAGCGCGCCGTGATCGACCTGACCGAAGCGGTGGTCATGGCGCCGCATGTCGGGGAATCCTTCCACGGGACGATCATCGACGTCGGCGGCAAGCCGGCCGGCGCTGGCCGCACCGGGCAAGCCGACGCGCATGGCGGCATCATGATGCTGCGCGACCCGGCGATCGAAGCACGCGTCACCGGGCCAGCGGACCTTGTCCTGGGCGCAGAGGTGTCCGCCCGGCTGGCCGAGGCCGATCCGGCCCGGCGCACGATCCGATTCGAAATAAACGGGGACAGCGGCCAGAGTGCATGACCGGGCGACACCTGCGCTCCCCGCCTCCTCAGCTGCCTGGAAGGGCGACCGCGGGTGGGCCGGATTCGACGCTGGTGATTGCGCCCGCATCGTCGTGTTGGACGGTGGTGATCCTGAAACCATAACCGGCGACGATGGCCGCCTCTTCGAGCTGGAAGTGGTCGGCGTAATCAGGCAACGATGCCGTGGCATGCGATCGCGTGAGCCGTCGCGTAGGTAGCAGGGTCCACAGCAGCAGCAAGCTGCAGGTGCCGACCAGGGCAATCAGCGAATGCCAGATCGAAATCGGATCCACCACCTCCAGGACTTCGATCGCCGCGGGCTCGAGGCTCATCTTCAGCAGGATCACCTCATGCAGTTTCCGGAACGCCGGCATCCACAGGAAAATCCAGCCGACCCACATGAGCACCGTGGCCGTATCGGACAGGATGCGCCGGCGCCAGCCCAGTTCACGGCGCGCGTTGATGATCATTTTCTCAGACATCGTTCTTTCCCGTCGCACTGCCCCGGCCAGTGCCCGCCTGTGCAGCCAGGTGTGCACCGCGATCCGGGCTGACCCAGCGCGCGCGGCTGCCCTGCCCCAGTCGCGCCGCCTTGGGAAAGCCAACCACGGTGGCTGCCGTATTGATCAGCCAGAACACCACCGGATACCAGACCATCCAGTAGTAGTTGCGGCCCAGGCCGCGGTCATAGTGGCTGTCGAACCATTTGCTGACCGCGAACTGCAGCAGGCAAGTGCCGCTGAGCAGGGCGCTGCTGTAGCGGGGAATCAGGGGCGATCCGACGATCGGCACCACGCCATGCGGGAAGAACAGCCCGGTCAGCCAGAGCAACAGCATTGCCAGGAACAGGTACGACCAGGCCAGGCTCAGGACCATTTCCAGCAGCAGCGGCCACAGTTGGTTCTGGGTCGGATGCAGGATGACGCTGATGTTCTTGCGCAGCACCTGCGCGCCGCCCGTCGCCCAGCGCAGCCGTTGCTTCCACAGCCCGCGCAGGGTCTCGGGCATCAGGATCCAGACCAAGGCATGGGGCTCGTAGCGCACCTCCCAGCCGGCGCGCTGCAACTTCCAGGTGACGTCGATATCCTCGGTCAGCATATCCGCGCTCCAGTAGCCGACTTCATGCACGGCCGACTTGCGGAACGCGGTGATCACGCCGGAGACCGTGAACAGCGCGCCGAAGCTCATCTGGGCGCGCTTGATCATGCCGACGATCGAGGAGAATTCGCCGACCTGGACCCGGCCCAGCAAGGTCGAGCGGTTGCGGATGCGCGGATTGCCGGTGACCGCCGCCACGTCCGGATCGTCCATGAAATGGCGGACCATCCAGTGCGCGCAGTGCGGATCGAGCAGTGCATCGCCGTCGATGCACAGCAGGATTTCGCTGCGCGCCACCAGCGCGCCAGCCTCGAGCGCCTTCGCCTTGCCCTGGTTGCGCGCCAGGTGCACGACGCGAAGCCGCGGATTGCCGGGTACCAGCGCATCCAGGATGGCGCCGGTCTCATCCCGGCTGCCGTCGTTGATCGCGATGACTTCAAAGTCCGGGTAATCAAGCGCGAGCGCGTGGCCAATCGTCTCCTCGGCGTGCTGGCCTTCGTTGAAGCAGGGGATGAGCACGCTGACCGCCGGGGCCAACGGCCGCGTCACCGGCTGGGTATATGCCGGCTCGCGACGCTCATGGCGCCAGTAAAACAGGCAGGCGCCCATCATCCACAGGAAGGACATGAACAGCGGGTAGTAGTAGACGAACCCCTGCAGGCCAAGCCAAACCACATGCAGCAGTCCGAGGAGCATCGTCTTGCCTACCTGAGGATGTCTGAAAGCGGCGGGGCGTTTGGCTTGCTGTTGAAGACCGGGCGCAGTTGGGCGGGATCGGGATTGTTGTTGAACAGGTCGTCGGGATAGTAGCCCACGTTCTGGACGCCCCAACCATACAAAAGGCGGATCGTGTCGGCCAGCTCGGTCCCGGGCAGCGGCGCATCGTCCTTGCGCCAGTCCACGGACTGCAGTTCGATCACCACTTTGCGCATGGCACCACGCCGCTTGGCGACTTTGTCCACGATCTGGCGCAGGAACAGCTTGGGATCCGCGGCTTGTTCCATGTAGGGCATGGCCATGATCGCGGTGTAATCGTAGTGCGCCAATGAACTGTCCAGCGATTGCGAGTACCAAGTCTGGGCGTATGGGTTGAGCACAACGCCAGCGTACAGGTTCCGGGCCGTCTTCAGCCCCGGCTGCTCGGCACGAACGACGTCGGCCAGCTCGTTGGCGAATGCATCCAGGTAGTCGGTCTTGCGTTGCGCCCATCGGCGGAGCAGGTCGTCATGGCTGCGCAGTTCGGTGATCGGCTGCGGCAGGCCCCACTGCCGATAGGTCTTCAGGGCCCATGGGCTGCCGTCCTCGTAGTCGGACAGGGTGACGTCGTCGTGGAACAGGATGCCGTCGATGGTCGCCGCCCGGCCCAGGTCTTGGTAAATCTCGCGGATCACTTTCCGCACTCTGGGCGAGAATGGCGACAGCCGCGGATAGCCCATCGACAGATGGTTCGAACTATTCGGCAGCGTGACCACCTTGTCGTTGGCAGCCGGTTCGCCGGCCGGCAATTGCCAGGCCAGCATCGGCATCCAGGCATAGACGCGGCTGGCGGCAGTGCGGGTCACGATCTGCCAGGCAACACGATTGAACAGGTCCGCGCGCATCGGTAGATGGCGGTTGGGGAAATAGACCGCGTCGGCGGCGCCGTTGGCATCCGGATCGGCGAATGCCTGCAGATAGACCGTATTCACTCCCATTGCATTGATCCGGTCAAGCAGGCGGCCGAGGTTGTCCTCCTGCTGTTTCGGGTCCGCGTCGTAGATGTAGTCCAGGTCGAGATGCATGATCTTGCCGGGAACACCGTTGTCGGGGATGGCGTGGTTGCGCAGCTGTATCTCGCGGTCCAGCCCCGCCACCGCCATGCCCGGCTGCACCAGCACGCGCCGCAGGCCATACAGCGGTGTGCTGGCCGTGTTCGGGCCGTCGTCCAGCGTGAGGCCCACCGGCATGCCCAGCTTCGCAGCGATGGTGCGGGTTTCGATGTTGTAACGGCCGTAAGGCCACACGATCACGCGGGGCGGCTTGCCGAGATGCGCCTTGATCAGATCGCTGTTGAGTTTCAGGTCGGCCCGGACGCGCCGTTTGTACGCGGCCTGGCTTTCGTATGTCCCTTCGGCGGCCAACCATTGCCTGGCCACCGCCGCCGGCTCCATATTCTGCTGCGGATTGGCCAGGATGCCGCGGTGCATCGAATGCGTGTGGTTGGCGATTTCCACCAACCCGCTGCGCTGCATGTCGCGCAGCTCGTTCCAAGACATCAGGTCCACACGCGGGATCGCGCGGCCGTCGAAATCCACGGTGCCGGTCGTGTTCTCCAGCCAACTGCCGACCAGGGCGACCACGGCCGGGGCGTGGTAGGCCTTCAGGATCGGAAACGCATTCGTGTAGACCGAGCGGTAGCCGTCGTCGAAGCTGAGCAGCACGGCGTGGTCGACCAGGGGCTTGCGGCCGGCAGCATCGGCGAGCACGTCGTCCAAGCTGACGAAGTGGTAACCCTTTTCCTTCAGCCACGCCATTTGCTGCGCAAACTGCTCCGGCGACACGGCGTAGCCGGGCACCAGCGCCTTCCCGGCTGTCGTGATTTCGTGGAAGCACAGGATGGTGAGCTTGACCGGCGCAGCCATGGGTCCAGTGACGTGCGCTGATGCGGGCGCCGACGCGGGCGCCGACGCGGGTGCCGAGGGATGCGCCGACGCGGCGAAAAGGAGCGGCGATGCGAGCATCGCGGTCGCAAGCAGAGCGGACGTCATCAGGGTTCGGAAACGAGTACGCATGGGACAAATGGTTCCGGTCAGGATCGCTGCGTCGGCCGCCGCCAAAAAACCGGCCCGGGCCACCGCCATTGCGCGCAGGGTCAGGAGGAGAATGTACAACCCTGCCGCCAGGTGCTGCCACGGAGTCTAATACGGATAGTGGACCGTCCGAGACTTTGAAGCGTCTTCGTTCTTTCGAGTCAGTCAGAAGTAGATGTTGATGGGGACGCTTCACAACCTCGTGGAAGGTCGCGGAACCAAAGAACTGCAATGGAGGAAAGTGCGTCCTCCAGGGGGAGAGATTGGGAGAAATCCGTGCGGAGTTGGCGGCAATAGTGTTGATTTCGCATTGGTCGAGGCGTAGCAGAAACACGAACGGCGGGTATCGACCCAAATCCGCCCCTCGCGAGTGTCTGCTTTTGGCACAATCGATTCGTTGCAGCGCGACAAAGCTTCGCGCGAAAATGCTTTCGTGCCGCATCCACTTAGATGCCCTTTCCGCTTTCTGTTACCGGGCATATATCGCGGCGGTAACTCATACGGGGCTAAATTTGCGGTGCAACGCGGCGAATTCGGCTGATTTGACGCGCAAGTGCTTGTCCGGGCTCGTTTCGCCCCTGCATACTCCGCCCAAGTCCCCTATCAAGGGTCTACTTGGCATTAGGCCCAAACGATCAAGAGCTCGTAGCAACCCGCCGCCCTCGCAAACCAAAGGAAGGTCAGACATGAGCGAACTATCTCCGGCAAGAATTATGGAAGTTGCGATGGCCTTCTGGCCTTCCAAAGTCCTCCTTTCCGCTAATGAACTTGGGCTCTTCACAGCGCTGGGTTCCACCTCCATGACCGGCCGCGAGCTTCAAAACGCCCTTCAACTGCACCCGAGGGCTAATCCAGATTTTTTCGATGCTCTTGTCGCGCTGCACTTTCTTGAACGAGACGGCGATGGACCTGAAGCAGGGTACCGAAACACACCTGAGACGGCACTCTTTCTAAATCGGAACAGCGCTCATTTCATGGGCGGCTTCCTTGAGATGGCCAATACGCGTCTTTACCCATTTTGGGGTGATCTGACCGAGGGACTCAGGACCGGTCAACCGCAAAACGAGATTAAGCACACGGGCGCGCCGATGTTTGTCGAACTGTACAGTCAGCCGGACCGACTCGAGCAATTCATGGATGCCATGAGCGGAATTTCCGCTGGCAATTTTCAAGCCTTGGCAGAGAAGTTCGATTTCTCCCGAGCCCGCACAGTCTGCGATGTGGGTGGCGCAACCGGTCAACTCTCAATTTGTGTGGCCAAGATGCATCACCACCTACGGTGCATTTCTACTGATCTTCCGCAAGTAACTTCAATCGCCCAGAGAAAGATTGCGGCCGCTGGTCTCAGTGATCGTATCTCCGCTATTCCGCTCGACTTCTTTACTCAATCGCTGCCCAAAGCCGATGTGATTACCATGGGTATGATTCTTCATGATTGGAATCTAGAAAAGAAAATGCATCTCATTCGGTCAGCCTATGAAGCATTGCCTGAGGGAGGCGCGTTAATCGCCGTTGAGAACATCATTGATGATCCGCGGCGTGAGAATGCGTTTGGGCTCATGATGTCGCTCAATATGCTGATTGAGTTCGGTGATGCTTTCGACTTCACCGCGGCCGATTTCTTTGGGTGGTGTCGTGAGGCAGGCTTCAGTAGAACGGAGCTAATTCCGCTCGCAGGGCCAGCGAGCGCCGCCGTTGCCTACAAATGAATGCAGGGGAGCAAGTGCGGTCTATCAATTCATTTAAGCCGAATCCGCTTCGTGGCTTCAAGGCACCATCCGGGTTCTCGGGCGGGTCGGCTTAATTCAGGTGTCGGGCGCACAAAGGCCAGGCATATAACCTAGCGACACCACTGAAGTCAGCATTGGGAGTCAACTGATGACAGCCCCAGCATCCAGCGTCCAGGCGCAATCCCTACATGGAGTTGCAGGCCGAGCAGCGCTCGCAAGCGGCGTAATTGGCATCATTGCCTTTGGCTTCCTGATCGCATTTTTAGTGAAGCGCATTTCGGGTAGTCCGGAACAGATATGCATTCCCTTGATCAGAGTCCATGATGTCGCCACCATTCTCCAATTTATTCTCATGGCACCTGTTGTCTTCGCACTCAACGATATTGCTACCCGCGCCGCAAACGGAAAAGGTCGGCCGTCATTTATAATAGGAGTCGTCGCTATTGCATCTATCATTCTGTGTCTGGCGCTAATCTTCATCAAGGCTGTGCCGGACGATATGTACATGATCCCGCTAGGCCTGTTTGGTGTGTGGCTTATCGGAGCAAATCGGCACCTGTCTAGCTTTCTTTCCCGAAGCCTGACGGGACTCGGAACCGTATCCGGCGTCGGTCTAGTGCTCATCGGCATCTTTCCAGTCGCTTTCACGCTTTTCGTTGATCACGCTCACTTTTTGGGTTGGACGCCCTTCGACTACCAACCTCCACCCGGAACTGACACGGCAAACGGCATCAGTCATATTCTGTTGGTCATCGGGACGTTCACGGGGCTCTTAACGCTTCCGATCTGGACCGCCCTCGTGGGGCGCAGACTGCTCAAGGCAAGTTGAGTCCGAAAGCCTCGGCGAATTCAACGACCCAGTACGACAAGGCTCATCACCTGCTTAGCTGCTGTCGTGGCATTGCAAATCTCTAGCGAATGTCCGCTTTCAAGAAGCAAATCAGCCCCCTCGAGCGGCCGCTCCTGGCCGATTCTGGTCACGCGCCAATTCGCAGGTCGAAAGATTACGGCGCCGGGCCCGATGAGCGCGCGCTTTTGATCAGCGAGAACCACATCCGAGATGCAGGCGGCCTGCCGGGGCAAATTTGCGGGGAGTAGCCTCTCTACGACGAAAACGGCAGAGGATAAGCCTTTGATTTCTCGGCACGATTCGCGAGGAATGTGCAGAGAGACGCTCATCGCGTTGACCGGATGGTGGTGTACCTAGTCTAGGCCGGACTTCTCTCTCGGCCCGATTACCCATTTTCAGAGAAATTATCAGGGTATTCACGCGAAATGCGGCCCCCCGGACAGTTGAAAACGGCTGCTCAGCCCTCGAGTGACGCTGCTATGGATTATAGCGCTCCAATGTCGCTCCGAATGAGCAGGGAAACGAACAGGGAACGCATCAGGGAAGCGGAAGGCGATTCCGTCTCCGTGTGGGTACGTGAAGCAGCTTTCGTGCTGCGCCGGATGATCGCCAGGAACCTGGCCATGAAGATCGGACTCCAAATCGCCGTGCTACTCAACACCAGGGGGACGTCGCCCCCTGCGCACCCGCTGACCCCCCAAGATGGACAACGGGTTGAAACTCCTGTGAGTCTCAAATGTGCCAAAGCTCCCCAGGTCTGCCTTAGTTGTGGCAGCGACCAGCGCGCCAAATCTTCGTAGCGGCAGCCATCTTTCGATCTCGACGAACCGGCCCTCAGCCGCACAAGCCACCAGGGCATCGACGAGCGCCTTCTCATTTTGGAACTTGTCGTAGTCACCCTCGTAGAGGCCATACCGACCAATCTGAAACTCGAACCAATTGGTCGAAGGATCGAACCACAGCTCCAGGATCGGATCAGTCTCGACCGAATCAAA
>JBKJMY010000097.1:0-23455 GCA_046596115.1 Arenimonas sp. | reverse complement strand
GGGTGTAGGCGGTTGCGCCATGGGCATCCATGTCCAGAGTTGGCCGAAGCATGGACCGCAGGGCATGAAGGTCGCTTTAACGGATGCGTGCCGTGTCCAGGCAGATCGGGCATCACGCAGCGCACGCCCATGGCGACAGTTGTGGACCCTGGCTTGCTACATTCCGGAAAACACGCTGGAATGGAGGCATGACCAAGACCCAGTACCTGTTGCGCGAGCTTCGCTCCAGCCTGTGGGTGAAGCCCGCGATCACGGGAATCGCAGCGGTGCTCTGGGTCACGATCGCCTATGTGGGGGCGTTGTGGCTTCCGCAGGACATGCGCGTGATGGTGAAACGGGAGCTGCTGATCAACCTGCTCGGGATCATGGCTTCCACCATGCTCACGGTTGCCACCTTCTCGGTTGCGGCGATGGTCAGCGCCTACGCCAGCGTGTCCTCGACAGCGACACCCCGCGCGACGCGGATTGTGATGCAGGACAACACGTCCCAGAACTCTCTCACCAGTTTCCTCGCAGCGTTCATCTACGCAATCGTCGCCCTGGTCGCGATCAGCATCGTCAACTACGGGCCTGGAGGGCGCATCCTGCTTTTTGCAGGCTATGTGTTCATGGTTGCCTGGGTACTGGTGTCCTTCGTCCGCTGGGTTGACCGCGTTTCCAAGCTCGGACGGATGGGAGATACGCTGGAGCGCGTCGAGGAAGCCTGCCGCGAGGCTTTTTGCTCAGCGGAGGCCATTGGCACCCTTGGCGCGAAAATGGCGGAAGGCGATGCGCCCGCCGGCAGCCGGATCAAGGCGAGTGTCATCGGCTATGTCCAGAACATCGATGTTGCCGAGCTCGACAAGATCGCCGAGGAACTCGGTACAAGCATCCGCGTGCTTAAGCGTCCGGGTGCATTCGTCGATCCGCAAGATTCGCTGGTTATTGTCGCCGGGCGGGAATCTCTAGAAGATGAAATGGCCAAACGTCTCCAGGAATGCATCCGGCTCGGCGATACCAGAAGGGTGGGTAGCGATCCGCGCTTCGGCATGATCCTGCTTTCGGAAATCGCCGACCGCGCCCTGTCCCCCGCCATCAACGACCCGGGGACCGCGATCGCCGTCCTCGGCATCCAGCTCCGCTTGATGGAGACCTGGAGCAATCACGAAAGCGGTACCCACGAAGTGAAATACGAAAACGTCGAGGTTTCGCCGCTCGATCCCGAAGACCTGCTCGATGATGCATTCACCGCGATCAGCCGCGACGGTGCGGCCATGTTCGAGGTGGGCGCTCGCATACAGAAAAGCCTGGCGGTGCTCGCCCGGCTCGGCAACGAGAACCTGAAATCGGCCGCCCGCCGGCATTCGGCACTCGCACTTGAGCAGGCGGAGCGTTCGCTCGCTACCAACTCCCACAAGGAAATCATCCGCAAGCTTGCGGATGCTGTCGGCAGCTGATGAAGTTTCCTCCGCTGTCGTCCGATGCGGTGCCGAGACGCATTGCCCTGTTGCAGGAGCCAGACGTTGTCCGCGACGCCTTGCAGCAGTGCCTGGAGGCAGGCGGCATGGTCGTCGAGACCCATTGGCCCGCAATCGCGCCCGTGGATGGCCGTGTTCCGGACGCCATCATCCTGTGCAATCCGGTTGCAGCGGTGGAGGCCGTCGCGGCGATCCGGGGCTCGCTGTCATTATCCGGAGTGCCACTCATCGTACTGGTTGCGGACGCAGCGGCGGCGACACGCTGGCAGGCGATCGCCGCTGGAGCGGATGAGGTGCTGCAGGAAGATGTGTCGATCCTGGATATGCTTGCGGCAATCGAAGCACGAATCCGACGCGCCACCATTCACCCGGAGCCAATCGCGGGAAGCGCGCCGTTGGTTGATCCCGAACTGCGCGCTGGCGCGTTGCGACGCGGTGACTTCCTCGCGCAACTGGCGGCAGTCGCACGCGAGCCGGACGACTGGCAGGTGCTGATTGCGGTCCGCCTCGACCAGGCCGCTAGCCTGGTCGAACGACTCGGCCCCGCCGTTGCCTTCGAGTTGGAGCAGGTCATTGCGACGCGCCTGGCGAGCGAATTGTCCGCCGCCGATGCGCACACGCTCTGGATGGAGTTTGGCTTTGGCATCCTTGCGCGGCGCGATGGCGTTGCCGAGGTCGAGGCGCTTGCCGCGCGATTGTGCGCAGTGGTGTCGTCGATGCCCTTCGAACTGCGTGGAGAAGCGCTGGCACTGACCGCTTCGGTCGGCGTTGCCCTTGCTCCGCGCGGCTTGGATGCCGGCGACCCCGATCGCTGGTTCGCCTCGGCGCACGCCGCGCAGTCCATTGCGCACCGACGTGGCGGAAATCGCAGCGAAGGCGTACTCACCCGCGACCACGGCGACATGCCCCCCGAACGGGTATTGATCATTCGCGAGTGGGTGAAGGACGCCGTGGCAGGCGACAACGTGCTGGTTGAATTCCAGCCTGCCGTGGCCTTGCGCGGCGGGGGCAGCGGCCTTTACACACTGCACTCCAAGCTGCGTGACTATCGCGCGCCCCTGGCCGGCGTGCCGCGACGGGAATTTCTTTCCCTGGCCCGCGCGGCAGGTGCCATGCAGATGATCGACCGCATGAGCCTGTTCGCCGCCTTCGAGGCGATTGAGGCGGAGCGTGCAGCGGGACGCGACACGCGCGTGGTGGTGCCGATGGACCTGGCGTCCATCGACGAAGCCCAACTGCGCTGGATGGACGCGGAAGTCCGACGCCGCCGCGCGCATGCCGACGGTCTGCTGGTGGAAATCGACGCCGCTGTGGCACTGGACTCGGCGAGCCTGGCCCGAGTGGTGCAGCGACTGGAGGAGCAGGGCATCGTTATCTCGCTGTCGGACGCGTCGGGAAACCTGCGCAATCTTCCGCGCCTGCTGCGGCTGCCAGCCAGCCTGCTTCGTCTGCCGACCCAGTCCCTGGACGCCGTGGACGACGACGAGTTTGCGCGCCTGCTTGCGCCATGGCGCGCGAACGGGCGTGGCGTGCTCGTCGACGGCGTCGAAAACGCGCTTCGCGTCCGCGCGCTCTGGCGGCGCAAAGTGGACTACGCGCAGGGCGACGCGCTGGCTGCCTCCGGCCCCCGCCTGGACTACGAATTCACAGCCTTCGGCGGGTGAGCCGCCTCAGTTACGTGAAGGCCAGCACACCACTTGTGTGCGGCCGATCACTGATTGATACTCCAACTCGAACCCAAGTGCGGGAAGTCTTCCGGAATCTCCTGGAAGTTGGCGCTGTGTCCCGCTCGGTCCGGTTGGCCGAAGGTGTGTGGCGCGCCCGGATGGGCGGTCAGATCAGGGGAACAAATAAATGTCTCAGCAAGGATTGCACTCAATACTGCTACTGGCCGCTGCCGTCGGGGCGACCGCACTGTGTCCCGCCGTCGCATCGGCATCCGGTTCCACCACCCCGGCGACTTCCGCGCCGGTGGCTGCTGTGCCCGGCCCAGTGCAGGGTTCACTCAGTGACAATGGCGTGCGCGTCTACATCGATGCAAAGACGCACAAGATTCGGCCGGCGACGGCTGAGGAGCGTGCGGCCGAGAGCGCGTCCACGCCTACGCTGCAGCCAACGTTCAAGATCGACCGGCTTGCCAATGGCGCGCTTCGCGCGCAGGACCTCAACGGCTCACTGATGGAGTCCGCGGAGGTCACCCGGAACGCTGACGGCACCCTGACCTATTCCCATGTGCAGGGCGACACGACGGCCATGCCGGTCTCCCAGCCCGCCGCCAAGCTGGAGGAGAAGTGACATGAAGACTTCTCCCGCTCGCAAGTGTCTTGCAACCATGCTCGTTGCCGGCATCGCATTTTCCGCGCTGCCGCTCCAGGCCTCGGCCAACGCCCATATCCACGTCGTCAATGGCAATGCCGCGGGCGTGGGCTTCAACGATCCGACAGCCGCGGCACCGATCGGCGGCAACCCGGGGGTCACCGTTGGACAGCAGCGATTGATCGCGTTCCAGGCCGCCGCCGACATCTGGGGCGCAACCCTGGACAGCGCGGCGCAGATCGACATCTACGCGACGTTCGAGCCGCTCAACTGCACCGCGAGCAGTGCCGTGCTGGGCAGCGCCGGTCCGATCTACGTGTTCAGTGACTTCCCGGGTGCGCCCGTGGCGGGCACCTGGTATCACTCCGCACTTGTTGGAAAGCTGTTCGGATCCGATCCAGTCCCGGGCATCGACACCCTGGCATCGTCTGATATCCGTGCACGATTCAACGCAAACCTCGGCAATACTGGCTGCCTGTCCGGCACTGGCTGGTACCTGGGCCTGGACAGCAACCACGGTACGCAGATCGACCTGGTGACCGTGCTGCTGCATGAGTTTGGCCACGGGCTGGGCTTCTCGGCAATCACCAGTTCCTCGACCGGCTCGATGCTCAATGGCATCCCGGGCGCCTATGAAAGATTCATCCACGACAACGGCACCAACATGGACTGGCCGGCGATGACCAATGCCGAGCGCGTCGCATCGGCGATCAGCGGAAAGCTTGCCTGGTCGGGTGCGACGGTGACCTCGGAACTGCCAAGCGTGCTGTCCCTGGGCACGCCGCTCCTGCGGGTCAATGCACCGTCATCGATCGCCGGTGTCTATGCGGTCGGCGCGGCCAGCTTTGGTCCAGTACTGAACTCGCCTGGCGTGACCGGAAACATGGTGATTGCGACCGATGCAGCGATTCCTGTCACCAGTCCGACGACGACCGACGGCTGCAGTGCGATCAACAATGGCGGCGCAGTTTCGGGCAAGATCGCCATCATCGATCGCGGCAGTTGTGGATTCGTGGTGAAGGTCAAGAATGCACAGAATGCCGGTGCGATTGCGGTGATCATCGCCGACAACCAGCCCGGCAGCCCGCCGGCGGGACTGGGCGGCACGGACGCGACGATCACCATCCCGGCGGTTCGGGTGACCTTGGCCGATGGCGCGCTGCTGAAGGCGCATGTCGGGGACAGCGCGACGCTTGGCGTGGACATGAGCGTCTATGCTGGTGCCGATGCTTCTGGCCACGCACTGTTGTATTCGCCCAGTCCGTTGCAGCCAGGCTCGAGCGTCTCGCACTGGAATACCAGCGCGTTCCGCAACCAGCTGATGGAACCTGCGATCAACGCCGACCTGACCCACAGCGTCAAGGCCCCCGAGGATCTGACCCTCGCCCTGATGCGCGACATCGGCTGGTTCCCTGACCAGGACGTGGACGGTGTGCCCGACGGCACCGACCAGTGCGCCGACTCGGTGCTGGGTGGGACCGTCGTGATCCAGGGCTGTGACTCCGGTGTGAGCAACCTGTTCTTCAGCAACGGCTGCAGCATCGTGGACGTGGTCAATCAGTGCGGCGCCAGCGCGGCAACGCATGACGACTTCACCGGTTGCGTCAGCCACTTCACCAACCTGCTGAAGAAGAGCCTGATCAGCAACCAGGACAAGGCCAGCATCCAGCGCTGCGCTGGTCGTTCCAGCATTCCGTAAGGGCTGGCAGCGTCGCGTTTCTTGCGGTGTATCGCAAAACACAAGGCCGGCGGGAGCAATCCCGCCGCCCTTTTTTTATGCGTTGCCGATGCTTACTGGCATACAGCGAGGGCGCGAAGTGCAGGCATCGCAGCGGCTGCGTGCAGGCATCGCAGCGGCTGCGCAGCGACTGGTTGGCGGTGGTCCCTGCGTGGCGCAACCAGGAACGACGACCTGCGCGGAAATTGCTCTGAAGGGCACGGCGTGCCACCGGCAGCTTCTGGCAGTTGAGCACCCAATCCGAACCGCCGCCGACTGACCGGCCGGCTATGTGCGCCGCCGCACGGAGCGGCATATTGCTGCCATCCATCCTGCGAGCTCGGCCCATGGGTCGCGCAAGGACGTTGCGCCGTGCAGCGTCCGGCAATTGCAGGAAGCAACCATGATGAGCGTATCGAGCGTAATGACCGCAAATCCGGCGTGCTGCACGCCGAGCACCCTGGTGCAGGACGTGGCCAAGCTGATGATCGAAAACGATTGCGGCGAGATCCCCGTGGTCGAGGACATGGCCTCGCGGCGGCTGGCCGGCGTGATCACCGACCGCGACATCGCTACACGCATCGTGGCGACCGGCAAGAATTCGGCGGAGGCCAAGGCCTGCGACTGCATGACCACCAACTGCGTCACCGTCACCGCTGACACTTCGCTGAAGGATTGCTGCGAGGCGATGGAGTCGAACAAGATCCGTCGTGTTCCGGTGCTCGATGCATCGGGCGGCGTGATCGGCATCGTGTCACTGGCCGATGTGGTCCGCAACGCGGAAACGTCAACCACCGCCGCAGTGGTCATGGAAGTCTCGACCGACATCTGAGTCAGGACCCCGCATGCAGGTGCCCCGCCCGGATTAATCCGGCGGGGTGTCCAGGCGGAAGACCGGATATAGCATGTAGCGCTCATCCCATGAGGAGTGTCGGCGGGCAAAGAATTCGAGGCGGGCCTGCGGGTCGGCTGCGAATGCCTTGTCGTCTGCAAGCTTTTTCTCGAATTCCGCGCGCAGCTCCGGGCTGGCCCGCAGCTGGTCTCGCGCAACCTCCTCGGCGACGTAAGCCTCCATGTATTCTTTCTGCTCCCAGGCGTTGTTGAACTCGCCCCAGGCAGCATAGGAATCAGACGCTTTGGGTTCCAGCAGGGTCATGACCAATTGCGCCTTCGGCTGGGCAATCGGCACGAACAACGCACCCGCACCAATCTGGCGCCGCTCATTGGCCCACGCACCCTTGATCGTCGCCCGCTGGTGGCCCTCGAAGGACCGCGGCTCAAGCCCGACGGCGGTGGCCCGGAAGGCCTGCAGATCGATTGTACCTGGCGCGGTGTCGAGCTTGCGGAAGCTGATGCCCTGGGCCGCGAGTTTTGCCGAGACCCAATCGGCATGCGCAGGAGCCACCAGGTAGCCGGCGCCCGGCGCAGTAACGGTC
Source organism: Arenimonas sp. (assembly GCA_046596115.1). GTDB lineage: Bacteria > Pseudomonadota > Gammaproteobacteria > Xanthomonadales > Xanthomonadaceae > Arenimonas. Next base: position 16,529 of record JBKJMY010000097.1, on the reverse strand, counting down.
AGCGTGGGGACGATCTCGTCGTGAACGGGCACCTTCCAGAGCGCCGGGCGGGTTTCGTCGTAGCGGGTCATCAGCGCGCCGGAAATTTCCGACGGCGTGCGCGTGTAGGCGTAGCCGAGGAAGTCGATCGTGGTGATATGCGGACCATTGCCGAACTCCAATTCCACTGGTCGACCGGCCAGCGCGGCGGCCTTGTCATCGGCGGCCTTGGCGAGGCGAAGCCATTCCTGTCCGTGCGCGGCAACCTGCTCAAGCACCGACACGATGGTGTTGCGGGTGATCCGCACGCGGGTCGGGTAGTCCTTCCACGAGTGCGTTTCAACCAGCATCCCGAAGCGGTTGCGCAGCCAGAAATATCCAGTGGAAAATCGCGGCAGCGAGACGCCGTCGGCAATGCCGGATGTCGGGTCGTCATAGGCGAGGAAGGACGGATACACCGACAGCGGCAACGAGCCGCCGTGGCGCAGGTCGGCCATCACCGAGTCGCGGAACGCTTTGCCGGCAGCACGCAAGCCGGGATCGCCAGCGTTCAAGGGCTCGAGCTGGATGGAAACATCGTGGCGGAACTTCGCGCCATCGGTGACGTGCAGGTCAATGGCGGCGATCGGGTCCCAGGTATTGATCAGGCCAAGCATGGCCTGCATCTCGGGCGTGTCGGCCTTGGCATAGTCGCGGTTGAGATTGTAGTTCTGGCCCGTGGTGCGCCAGCCCATTTCCTCGGGGCCACGCTGGTTCGGCCGGTTCCAGCGGCCAAAGAGCTCATGCCCGTCAATATTGAACACCGGCACGAACACCAGCACCTGGTGCTCGAGGGCGCCGCGGGCAGCCTTGCCCTGCAGGACCTCGCGCAGCGCAAGCAGGCCGGCATCCTTGCCGTCGATCTCGCCGGCGTGGATGCCGCCCTGCACGAGCAGGACGGGCAAGCCGCGACGGTGTGCCTCGGCTGCATCCAGCGTGCCGCTGCGCGAGGCAATCAGCGCGAGCATCGGGCGACCTTCCGGTGTGCGGCCGAATTCGGTACAGCGCACGGCGTCAGGGAAGGCGGCCTGGAATCGTGGGCACAGCGCGATGACTTCATCGTAGCGGCCCGTGCGCAGGAATCCGGAGCGCTCGGACTCGGTCCGCAGCCGATCCTGCGCGGCCTGGGCGGCGGGCATCGCCGACACAAGCAAGGCCCACGCAAGCATGGCCAGCACGGTGAGCAGAGCGGGGCGAAGCAATCGGTATGTCATGGGCAACCCGGGCATTGGGAGGCGGCCATCATGCGCGGTGCCGGGGTACCGGAACAAGCCGGCCCAAGCCGGCCCAAGCCAAACCAAGCCGACACGAGCCCACGCTTGGGGATGGATTGCAATTCCTGCCCGCCTTGCGCAGGCTTGTGCGACTCCAGTCGCCACGCCTGACATGCTCTCCTCTATTCCTGGTGCCATCCGCATTCCCCTGGTCATGCTCACCATCGCGCTGAGCACCGTGGTCCATACGCTGGTCCTGTTTGTCGTGGCGCTGATGAAGGCGCTGGTGCCGATCGGCGGCTTCCGCGGTGCCTGCGGGCGAGTGCTGGTGCGCATTGCCGAATCTTGGATCGGCGTCAATTCCTGGCTGATGGACCACGCGACCCGCACCCGCGTCATGGTCGATGCAACGTCGGGATTGAACCTGCAGGGGCACTATCTGGTGCTGGCGAACCACCGCAGTTGGGTGGATATCCTGGTCCTGCAATACGTGCTCAATCGGCGCGTGCCGTTCATGCGCTTCTTCCTCAAGAGCCAGTTGATCTGGGTGCCGTTCCTGGGGCTGGCGTGGTGGGCTCTGGATTTTCCTTTCATGAAACGCTATTCGCGCAAGGTGCTCGCGCGTCGTCCGGAACTTGCCGGCAGGGATACCGCAGCCACCCGGGCAGCCTGCCAGAAATTCCGCGGCATGCCGGTGTCGATCATGAATTTCGTCGAGGGCACTCGACTGACGCAGGACAAGCGCCTGCGACAGGACTCGCCTTATGCGCACCTGCTGCGCCCGAAGGCAGGCGGCAGCGCCCTGGTGCTGGATGCGATGGGTGAGGCGCTGCATTCGGTGCTGGATGCGACGATCGCCTATCCGGCGGGTACGCCGACGCTGGCTGACCTGGTTGCTGGTCGCATACCCTCGGTGCGCGTGGATCTGCGCGAACGGCCGATCCCCGAGGATTTGCGCGGGCTGGATTACGCCGAGGACCCTCAGGCGCGGGTGCGCTACCAAAGGTGGCTCAACCAATTGTGGACGGAGAAAGACGCCTTGCTTGGACAATTGCTGGAGGAATCGAATTGAACCTGAGTGCCACGCTGGTCCTGATTGCAGTCACTTGCGCCACCAGCCTGGTCGCGCTTGGAAACCAGAAGATGCTCGAGTCACTGCTGCTATGGACGCGCGGCGTGCAGCGCGGCGAGTGGTACCGGCTGCTGACCTATGGCTTCGTGCACGCCGACTTCGGCCACCTTCTGTTCAACATGATCACGCTGTATTTCTTCGGCCGCGCGCTGGATGGGTTCTATGCCGAACACCTTGGCCCGTTCGGCTTCTACATTTTCTATCTCGCGGCGCTGCTGGCATCCATCCTGCCCACTTACTTCGCCCACAGGCAGGACCCGGACTATCGCAGCCTTGGCGCATCCGGCGCGGTGTCGGCGGTGCTGTTTGCCTTTATCCTGTTTGATCCATGGACCACGCTGCTGATTTTCGTCGTGCCGATGCCGGCGATCATCTATGCCGTGGCGTATGTGGCATACAGCATCTACGCAGGCCGACAGGAAACCAGCCGTGTGAACCACAGCGCGCACCTGTGGGGTGCGGCGTTTGGTGTCGCTTTCACGCTGGTCCTGGAGCCTCGCTTGGTCGGACACTTCCTCGGGGCGCTGGCCACACCCCGCTTCGGTTAGTCCGCGCCCGAGTCACGGATCGTGCCGGGGTCCAACAGCGCACGCAGGCGTGCGACGTCTTCTTCGAGCGCGGCGACGCGCGCCTCAAGTGCATTCGGGCTGCGCGGCTGGCCGCGATCGGCGTCGTCGTGGGAGTGCGCGGCGTCGTGGTGCGAGTGCGCGGCGGCGGCCTGTGCATGTGCGGCAAGCAGTGCGTCCACTGGCCCGGTCAGCAGGTGCATGTAGCGATCCTCGCGCTGTCCGGATGCACGCGGCAGCCGCACCAGCAAGGCAGGATCGCGCTGGATCATCCGGTCCAGCGCATCGCGAACCGCATCGGGGCCGTCGAAATCGGCCAGGCGTTCGCTGCGCGTCGCCAGTTCCTGCACGGTCTGCGCGCCGCGCAGCAGGGAAACGCTGAGCAATGCCTGCTGCCGCTGCGTCAGCGAAAACGCCTGGGCCATGCGGTGTTCCCACCGCTGCGCCCGCGCCCCGTGCACCGATCGCACCCAGCCAAGCGCTTCCATCGCGCGCAACGCGTGACCGAGTTCCCCGACAGTGAATGCAGTCAAGGGCTCGCGATTGTTTTTCTGGTTGCAGGCCAGCAGCAACGCGTTGTCGGTGAGCGGATAGGCTTCCGGCGTCGTCGCCTGCTTTTCCACCAGCGCCCCAAGGATGCGCGCCTGGATGGCATCGAGCCGGGGTAACCCGGGTGCGGCATCCTCCTGCGACATCAGGACCAGCGCCTCACGCGTGACGGATGTCGAAGTCCGGGCTTTCGTTCAGGCTGCCATCGGGCTCGAGCACGGCGAAGTTCTTTCTGTCGCCATCGAACACCACGGCAACTGGCGGCTGGAAGGGCTTGCGGCGCACGAATTTAAGTTCCCAACCAAACTGCTCGAGACCGAGCAGGGTGTTGCGCTGGGCTTCATTGAGTTCCCGCTTCAGGACGCTGGACAGCTCATGCAGTCCCTTGCGGCGTTCCATTGCACTCATGGTCTTTGGATTCCCGGAATCGTGGTCAACACCCGCGACGTCCGGGGAAACGTCGTATGCGACAACCAGGGGGCGGCGGTCCAATGATTGGAGCACAGGCAGTTGGGAAACAAAAGGGGCGTTCGTTCACAAATCGGAACGGTTCGCCAGCCATTCAGCAGCGGCGCGTCCGGCGAGTCGGCCGCTGGCGATGCATGCGGTGAGCAGATAGCCGCCGGTGGGAGCTTCCCAGTCGATCATTTCTCCGGCGACAAAGATGCCTGGCCATGCGTCGCACATCAGGAATTGGTCCAGCGATTCGAAGCGCACGCCACCGGCGCTGCTGATGGCTTCCGCAATGGGTCGGGGACGCAGCAGGTCGATGGGAAGTGACTTGATGAGGCTCGCAATCGCCCCGGATTCCGAGACGCCGTCGCGATGAATGCGTTCCTGAATCAGGCCGGCTTGCACGCCGGTCAACCCGAGCGCGCGGCGCAGTACTTCGCTGAGCGAGCGCCCGGAACGCGGCAGCGCCAGGATTTGTGCAATAGCGGCTTCGTTGCGAGAAGGACTCAGGTCAAGCAGCAGCCGCGCCTGTCCGTCCCGTGCGATGGCGTCGCGCAATCGCGGCGACAAGGCGTACACCAGACTGCCCTCGACGCCGGTTTCGGTGATGACGAATTCGCCTTGGGTTGCAGCCTGGTCGCCGCCATCGTCCACGCGCAGCCACGCATTCTTCACCGGATGGCCGGCGAAACGCGCGATGAAGTGTTCGCTCCAGGCAACATCGAAGCCGCAATTGGACGGAGCGAGCGGAGCGACCTGGATGCCAGCATCAGCCAACCACCGCGTCCAGGCGCCGTCGCTGCCCAGTTGCGGCCAGCTGCCGCCGCCAAGGGCGAGCACGATCGCATCGGCCGGGCACTGCCGGATGCCATCGGGCGTGCGCAACTCCAGCGTTCGCGACGGTACGTCGTGCCAACCCGTGCAAGTGTGATGGACGTGGAAACGAACCCCCGACTCGCGCAATCGTCGGACCCAGGCGCGCAATAGCGGCGCAGCCTTCATGTCGGTCGGGAAAACGCGACCGGAGCTGCCGACAAAGCTGTCAACGCCGAGGCCGCGCGACCAGTCGCGCAGCGCCGCGGAATCGAATTGGTCCAGCCAGGGGGAAACGTCCGCGCGGCGCGCGCCGTAACGTGCATCGAAGGCGGGGCGTGGATCGGAATGGGTGAGGTTGAGTCCGCCGCGCCCGGCGATCAGGAACTTGCGGCCGACCGAGCCCTTGGATTCGTACAGGTCAACCGATGCGCCCAACTGGCTGGCTGCTTCCGCTGCCATCAGGCCGGCGGGACCGCCGCCGACAACGGCCAGGCGGCGCGGGCTGGCCGGCGTGGGCCGGCCAGCCGCGGAGCTCACTTGGTTTTCTTCGCGGCCTTCTCGGCGCGCTTTTCCTTCAGCGACTTCTCGGGTTTCTTCTTGGTTTCTTTCTTCTTGTCCAGGCTCTTGCTCATGGCGATCCTCGTTGTTGGTGGTCCGGCGCGAAGATGGTAAGCAGTTTTCGCGCCTTGCAGTAGAGTCTGTCACCTTGCCCGAGACAGGACGCGCAATGCCATACCAGCCAATCCTCGCCACGCTTGGCTACGTCCTGTCCCCGGACCGGCAGCGCGTGCTGCTGGTGCACCGCAATGCCCGCGCCGACGACCAGCACCTGGGCAAGTACAACGGCCTGGGCGGAAAGCTCGAGGCGGACGAGGACGTCCAGTCAGGCATGCGCCGGGAGATCCGGGAAGAGGCCGGGATCGAGTGTGGGCAGATGCAGCTTCGGGGCACGATCAGCTGGCCGGGCTTTGGCAAGCTCGGGGAGGACTGGTTCGGCTTCCTGTTCCTGGTCGAGGCGTTCAGCGGCCAGGTTCATGCATCGAACGCCGAGGGAGACCTGGCATGGGTCCCGATCGAGTCGCTCGCCGACCTGCCGCTGTGGGACGGGGACCGGCATTTCCTGCCCAAGGTCTTCGACGGTGACCCGCGGCCATTCCACGGGGTAATGCCGTACCGGGACGGGCAGGTAACCGATTGGCGTTGGTCCCGCTGAACGGGCCCGGCCCCAAGCTGTGGCGAGGCCGGAGCGGGGCTGAGTCAGGATAGGCTGAATGATCGTTCAGGCGGGGTTTGCATTTTGGCTGAATGGGTGTATGGTTCGCGCACTGTGTTTGACAGGGTCACTGTGAATTGTGGCCCGGTGCGGTAGATCAGAGATTCGACGATCCGCTACATCGTTTCGCCAAGCTTGCTCCCTGCAACTCAGTCTGGATCCGGGTGTTCCGGTTCTCGAAAACACGTTACATCAGGAGTTAGTCATGTCGGAGCGCCAGAGCGGTACGGTCAAGTGGTTCAACGATGCCAAGGGTTTTGGCTTCATTACCCCGGAAAGCGGTGAGGACCTCTTCGTCCATTTCCGCAGCATCCAGGGCAGCGGTTTCAAGACCCTGCAGGAAGGCCAGAAGGTCACCTTCAACGTCGTGAAAGGCCAGAAGGGCCTTCAGGCGGACCAGGTCCAGGTCGCCTAAGCAACGCACTACGAGCCTTGAGCTCAGGAAACCCCGGGTGGAAACACCCGGGGTTTTTCTTTGCCCGCGTTTTGCCCCGCGTCGCGACGATGCGCTAGTCTCGGCCATGGCCGGGGAGGGTCGTGATGCGCGAGCGCTGGTGGCAAAACCTTTACCTGCAGGTACTGCTGGCGATTTGCGTTGGCGTCTTGCTTGGCGTGTTTGCGCCCGAGACCGGCGCGGCGATGAAGCCGCTGGGCGATGGCTTCATCGCGCTGGTCAAGATGATCATCGGCCCGGTGATCTTCCTCACCGTGGTCGGCGGCGTCGCGCATATGGGCGAGCTGCGCCATGTCGGCCGGATCGGCATGAAGGCGCTGATCTATTTCGAAGTAATGACGACGCTGGCGCTGGTGCTGGGCCTGGTCGTAGTCAACGTGCTTCGCCCCGGGGCCGGCATGGGGATCGATATCGCCAGCCTCGATGCCAGTGCAGTCGCGGAATACCAGCACAAGGCCGAAGCCACCGGCGTGGTTGCCTTCCTGCAGGACATCATTCCCAAGACGTTCGTGTCCGCATTCACCGACGGCAACCTGCTGCAGGTGCTGCTGATCGCGCTGTTGTTGGGCATCGCACTCACCCGCATGGGCGAGACTGGCAAGCAGGTGACGCAGGCACTGGATCAACTGGGCAAGGTGTTCTTCGCCGTGGTGCACCTGATCATGCGCTTTGCGCCGATCGGCGCCTTTGGCGCGATGGCATTCACGGTCGGAAAGTACGGCGTCGGGACCCTGGCATCGCTCGGCTGGCTGATGGCGTCGGTCTACCTGACCTGCATGGTCTTCATCTTCGGCGTGCTTGGGCTGGTTGCCCGGATTTCCGGATTCTCCCTGTGGAAGTACCTGCGCTATATCCGCGCGGAGTTGCTGCTGGTACTCGGCACCTCCTCATCAGAGTCGGCATTGCCGCGCCTGATCGAGCGCCTGGAGGAACTGGGTTGCGAGCGCGGCGTCGTCGGTCTGGTGGTCCCGACCGGTTACTCGTTCAACCTCGACGGCACCTGCATCTACCTGACCATGGCTGCGGTGTTCATCGCCCAGGCCCTGTCGATCGACCTGAGCCTGGGCGACCAGGTGCTGCTGCTCGGCGTGCTGCTGCTGACCAGCAAGGGTGCGGCGGGCGTCACCGGCTCGGGCTTCGTGACACTGGCGGCAACGCTTGGCGCACTGGCGGGGCGGGTGCCAGTGGAAGGCGTGGCCCTGATCCTGGGCGTCGACCGATTCATGTCGGAGGCGCGCGCCATCACCAACATCATCGGCAATGGCGTGGCAACCTTGTTCGTCGCGCGCTGGGAGGGCAAGCGCGATGACGCAAAGATGCACGCGGCGCTCGCCGCCGGTCCGCCATCGGACTGAACACGAATGCATCGCACCGCTGCGATTGACGCCGTCGCAACCATGGCCGATGCTGGACCATTGCGTCCGATGGAGCCCGCGCCATGACCACCGCCTACGATTTTTCCGCAGACACACTCGATGGTGCACCACAGCCTTTGGCCGACTATCGAGGCAAGCCGATGCTGATCGTCAACACTGCGTCCAAGTGCGGTTTCACACCGCAGTACACGGGGCTGGAGGCGATGTGGGAAAAACATCGCGAGGACGGCCTGGTGATCCTCGGATTTCCGTGCGACCAATTCGGCCACCAGGAGCCGGGCAACGCCGACGAGATCCGCAACTTCTGCTCGCTCAGCTACGATGTCAGCTTCCCGATGTTCGCCAAGGTCGAAGTGAACGGCGGCAACGCGCATCCACTGTGGAAGTGGCTGAAGCAGGAAAAGCCGGGTCTGCTCGGGATGGAATCGATCAAGTGGAACTTCACCAAGTTCCTGGTTGATCGCAACGGCCAAGTGATCAAGCGCTATGCGCCAACCGATACGCCCGAGAAGATCGAAGGCGACCTGGGCCTGGTCCTTTGATCGCGAAGCTGGCGTCGGCCTGCATCCTGGCCTTGGGCCTGATGGTTTCTGCATCGGCGGATGCAAAGCTCGAAGTCGGCGTCGCGCCGCCCGATCTGCTGGGCAAGACGCCCAAGCGTGACGAGATCCGGGTCAGCCAGTTCCGTGGCAGCGTGGTGGTGGTGACGTTCTGGGCCTCGTGGTGCGGGCCCTGCCGGCGCGAGCTGCCGGCACTGGACGCGCTGCAGCGTGCCGCCGGATCGCGCGCTCACATCGTGGCGGTCAACGTGAAGGACAGCGCCGAGGACTACCGGCTGATCCGCAAGCAGCTCAAGAACACGCAGCTGACTTTCACCCATGACACCGACGGCAAGATCGCCAATTCCTATGCGGTCAATTCCTACCCCAACCTTTACGTGATCGACCAGGCCGGCGTGATTGCCTCGGTGCATGTCGGATTCGGCGAAGATTCGCTGGTGGAGATCATCGACGACATCAACGCGCTTCTGGTGAAGCCTGCAACTCCCGCAGTGCCTGCAGCCCCCGCGGCCCAGCCGACGCCGGTCGCGGCATCCGTGTCGGGCTGAATGCAGGTCACCCAGTCAGAGCGTTCGCTCCATCAACCAGTCGTCCTTGGGGTCGTCGCCAACGACGAATACCAACTGCCCGACAATGCGGAAGCCTTCCTTTTCGTAGAAGCGCACCGCCTGCGGCTGGTCTTGCCAGACGCTGAGCCAGAGCGCAGCGGCGTCGCGACGCGATGCGATCCGGAACACCTCGGCCATCATTGCCTGGGCCACGCCGCGGCCGTGGAAACGCGCGTCCACATAGAATCGGGCCAGTTCCGCTGCAGGCAGCGGAGAAACCGGATCGGGCGCGGCGCCGCCGAATTTCAACTGCGCGTGGCCGAGCCAGGTGCCATCCGGGCCCTCGGCGATCAGGTTGCAACGCGCGCGGTCAGCAATCTGCCGGGCCTGCGCGGACTCGCCGTAGTTTTCCTCGATGGCGGCAGCGACGTTCTCCGGCGTAGAGCAATGGCCGTACGCGGCCATGAAGTTGCGCGCCATGAATTCACCGAGCGGATTTGCATCGGCTGCCAGCGCAAGGCGGAAGTGGATAGCGGGCGGGCTCATTTTTCGACGAAGGCCCGCTCGAAGACGTACTGTCCGGCCACCCCGATCTTCGGTGCAGCACTGAATCTGCGGGCATCGAGGATGCGTCGGAAGTCTGCAAGCATGGATGGGCTGCCACAGATCATGAAGCGATCGTTGGCCGGGTCGATCGGCGGCAGGCCCAGGTCACGCGCCATGTCGCCCGATTCCAGCAGCGTCGTGAGCCGGCCGTGGTGGGCGAAATCCTCGCGGCTCACGGCCGGATAATAGGCCAGTTGCCGTGCGATCTGCTCGCCCAGGAACTCGTGGTTCGGAAGCTCGCGACGGATGTAGTCGGCATAGGCGAGGTCCTTCACGTGGCGCACGCCATGGGTCAGGACCACCTTGTCGAAGCGCTCGTAGGTTTCCGGATCCTTCACGATTGCCAGGAAGGGCGCCAGGCCGGTCCCCGTGGCGAGCAGGTACAGGTTGCGCCCGGGCGACAGGTCACTGATCAGCAGGGTGCCCGTGGGCTTGCGGCTGAGCAGGATCTCGTCACCGGCACGGATATGCTGCAGGCGCGAGGTGAGCGGGCCGTTTGGCACTTTGATGCTGAAAAACTCGAGCTGCTCTTCCCAGTTGGCGCTGGCGATTGAATAGGCGCGCAATAGCGGTCGCCCATCGACCTCCAGCCCGATCATGACGAACTGTCCGTTGTCAAAACGGAATCCGTCGTCCCGGCTGGTGGTGAAGCTGAAGTAGTCCTCGGTCCAGTGGCGGACGTCGAGAACGGTTTCCCGGATGAAGGCGGCGGTCATTCAGTGGAGCGCACGGAGCGCATTCGGGCGGGGCGCCATTATCGCATTCAGCCGCCGGCCTGTCTGCGCGGCAGCGGGCGACTATAATTCACGTCCAGGCCGGGCATCCGGCCGCCAACTGGACGAAGCGCCCATGCAGATCGACAACAATGCCGTGGTGACTTTCCACTACACGCTCACCGCCGACAACGGCCAGGTGATCGATTCCTCCGAGGGCAATGAGCCGCTCAGCTACCTGCAGGGTAGTGGCCAGATCGTGCCGGGCCTGGAGCGTCAGATGGTCGGCCACGTTGCGGGCGACAAGTTCACTGCCACCGTGGCGCCCGAAGACGCCTATGGCCAGTCCGACCCCGCGCTGGTGCAGGTGATTTCCCGCGCCCAGTTGCAGGGCGTGGAAGATCTAAAAGTCGGCATGCAGTTCCAGGCCGAGGGCGGCCGGCACGCGACCACGGTCACCATCAGCAAGGTCGAAGGCGACCAGGTCACCGTGGATGCAAACCATCCCCTGGCCGGCGCAACGCTGCAGTTCGCCATCGAAGTGACCACCGTGCGCGAAGCCACGGCTGAGGAACTCAGCCATGGCCATGTGCATGGCGCGGGCGGGCACCACCACTAGTCGCGCATCGTTTCGCCCCCAGGTGGCCTCTTATGCAGACAGGTCCCTGGAAACTGGTGATGGAGAATGGCGATGGTGCAGCGAAGTGTCTCCCGATGGCTTGCTTTCATCTTCGCCGCTACCTGCGTCCTGATGACGGCGGGCGCCCAGGCGGCCGATAGGGTTTGCACTGCCCGCTCCGGCGAAGGCACGGGCGTGCTGCTCGAGCTCTACACCTCCGAGGGGTGCAGCAGCTGTCCGCCCGCGGACCAATGGTTTTCGGCACAGGCTGCGCGTGCGAAGCCCGAGGCGCTCAGCCTGCTGGCATTCCACGTCGATTATTGGGACCAGCTGGGCTGGAAGGATCCGTTTGCGCAGGCTGCGTTCAGCCAGCGCCAGTCTGATCGCGTCCGTGCCCAGGGCAGTCGTACCGTTTATACGCCGCAAGTGATGGCATCCACCCACTCTGGACTGCGCTGGAGCGACAACACGCAAATTCAGGCGACCATTGCCGAACTGCAGCAGCAACCGGCGCGTACCACGATCAACGTGGCCGCAAGTCGTTCCGGCGCGGGGTGGCGTGTCTCCGTGAGCGCCTCACCTGCGGCGAAAGGCGCTGCGGGCCAGCCGGCCTTGTACTTGGCGCTGGCGCAGGACGGCCTGCACAGCGCGCCGACGCGCGGCGAAAACGCCGGCGCGCGCCTGACCCATGCCCGGGTCGCGCGCGGACTGTGGGGCCCTTGGTCCTTGGCCGCTTCCGGCGTCGCGCGGGAACTCCAGGTGGATGCACCGCGGCCCGCATCCACCCTCGCCGATTCGTCGGGCGGTGCTGCCACCGGCAGCTACACCCTGGTGGCGTTCGTGCAGGATCCGGCGACAGGCGAGGGATGGCAGGCGCTGAGTCTGCCGCTGACTGACTGCCGCTGACTGACTGCCACTGACTAACTACCGCTGACTGACTGCCGCTGAGTGAACGCATGCAAGAATGCGTGGTATGGATTCCCCGCACCCTGAAGCGACAATGCTGGCCTGGCAGGCGGTGCGCTACGGCGCGCCATCGGACGCACTCGCGCTGAACCCGATTGCGCTGCCCATCCCTGGCGTGGGCGAGGTTCGCATCCACGTCCACGCCGCCAGCGTGAACCCGATCGACTTCAAGCTGCTCAATGGCGATCTGCGACAGCTGATGCCATTGCAGTTTCCGCGCACGATCGGATTCGACGCCGCGGGCGTGATCGATGCGGTGGGCGAGGGTAGTCGCTTCGCGCCGGGTGATGCGGTGTTCGTGCGCGCCAGCCGCGACAGCCTCGGCGCGTTTGCGCAGTACACGGTGCAGCCGCAGCAGTTCGTTGCGCTCGCACCCACTCACGTGGATGCGGTCGGTGCGGCGTCGCTGCCACTGGTCGCGCTGACCACGGTACAGGCCCTGGTGGACCGCGCGCAGGCAAAGCATGGCCAGCGCATCCTGATCCATGCCGGCTCGGGTGGTCTGGGCAGCTTTGCGATCCAGTACGCGCATCATCTCGGCTTGCGCGTTGACACCACGACCAGTTCCGCCAATGTCGACTGGGTGGCTGCGCTTGGCGCGGATCGCGTATTCGCCTACGACCGCGAGGACTACCGCACGGCGGGGCAGGTGTACGACATTGTCTTCGACACACTTGGCGGCAGTCATACCCTGGTCGCATTCGACCTGGTGAAGCGGGGCGGCTGCGTGGTCAGCGTCGCGGGTCCACCGGATGCGCAGATGCGAGCGCGCTTCGGCCGCAATATCCTGGCACGCGGCCTGATGCGCTGGATGGCGCGCAAGGTGATGGCGCGCTCGCGTGCCAGCGGCGTCGGCTACTTCCGCTTCCTGACCGAATCCAGTGGCGAGCAACTGGCTGGCATCGCGGCGCTGGTCGACGCCGCCGTGATCCATCCCGTGCTCGACAAGTCGTATGCGTTCAAGGATTTGCCGGCCGCCATGCGGGCGCTCGCCGGCGGGCACTCGCGGGGCAAGGTGACGATCCGCATGCAGGACGTCGGGCAGGACAGCGGGCAGGACAGCATGCCGGGCAGCGTGCCGGGCAGCGGGCCGGGTAGCGGGCAGGCCTAGGCGGGTCGAATCATCGGGACTGGGGCACTTGACCCGGTACCCGCTTCCCCATGACGATCGCGCCGGAGATCGACTCCTCGGGGAATCCAGATGCATCGCCTAATCCGACCTGCCTGCGCCGCCCTCGTCATCGCCTATGCCGCCGCGTTTCCGGCCTTTGCCCAGAATGCGGCAGTCACGGTGGCGGTGGATGCCAATGCCGGCAAGCACCCGATACCGGAAACCATCTACGGCGTTGCCTTCGCCAGCCCGACGCAGCTGAGTGATCTCAATGCGCCGCTGAATCGCTACGGCGGCAATGCCAGTTCCAGTTACAACTGGCAGCAGAACGCGAGCAACCGCGGATTTGATTGGTATTTCGAATCGGTGCCCGAGTCCAATGCGACCCAGGGCGAGTTGGGCGACACCTTCATCAGCAACACGCGCGCTGGTGGCGCCGAGCCGATGCTGACGGTACCGATGCTCGACTGGGTGGCAAAGCTAGGCAGCAATCGCGGCAAGCTGGCCGGCTTTTCGCAGGCCAAGTACGGCGCGCAAACGGGCAATGACGCCCAGTGGTTCGCCGACGCCGGCAATGGCGTGCTCAAGAGCACCGGCAAGGACATCATCGGCAACGATGCCAATGACGCCAACACGCCCGCGGGTGTCGCGTTCCAACAGGGATGGGTACAGCACCTGACCGGGCGCTGGGGCCAGGCCTCGAACGGCGGCCTGCGCTATTACCTGCTCGACAACGAGCACAGCCTCTGGCAATCCACCCATCGCGAGGTCAAGCCGACCGGCGCGACGATGGACGAGATCCGCCAGAAGATGATCGACTACGGCGCGATGGTGAAGACGGTTGATCCGTCCGCCACCGTCGTCGGCCCGGAAGAGTGGGGCTGGAGTGGATACTTCTGGTCCGGCTACGACCAGCAGTACGCGGCAGCGAACAACTGGTGCTGCTATCCCGATCGCGCGGCGCACGGCGGCATGGCCTACATGCCCTGGCTGCTCGACCAGTTGCGCCAGCATGAAATCCAGACCGGCAAGCGCGTGCTCGATGTATTTTCCCTTCACTACTACCCGCAGGGCGGCGAGTTCGGCAACGACACCTCGACCACGATGCAGCAACTGCGCAACCGCTCGACCCGCGCGCTCTGGGATCCCAACTACACCGACCCGACCTGGATCAATGACAAGGTGATGCTGATCCCGCGCATGAGGGGATGGGTCAACAGCTATTACCCTGGCCTGAAGATCGCGCTGACTGAATACAACTGGGGTGCTGAAGGCCATATCAATGGTGCCACCACGCAGGCCGATATCTACGGCATTTTCGGCCGGGAGGGGCTGGACATCGGCGCGCGCTGGACCACGCCCGACGCGGCCACGCCGACCTACAAGGCGATGAAGCTTTATCGCAACTATGACGGCGCCAAGTCCGGCTTCGGTGATACGTCGGTATCGGCGACAGTACCCAATCCGGACCTGTTGTCGGCGTTCGCCGCCCTGCGCGGCAGCGATGGCGCGATGACCGTGATGGTGGTGTCCAAGGTGTTGTCCGGCAATACGCCGTTGACGGTGAACCTGGCGAACTTCGCCAATGCGGGAATGGCCCAGGTCTGGCAGCTGACCGCGGCGAATGCAATCACCCATCCGGCCAATATCGCGCTGAGCGCAAGCAGCCTGGTCACCTCGGTGCCGGCGCAAAGCGTCACCCTGTACGTGATTGCCGCAGGCACAGCCAACCTGCCGCCGACCGCGATGGCCACTGCGACGCCGACCAGCGGCACGGTGCCGCTGCCGGTGAGTTTCTCCAGCGCGGGATCCTCAGACGCTGATGGCAGCATCACTGGCTATGCATGGAACTTCGGTGACGGTGCCAGTGCAACCGGCGCTGGGGCCAGCCATACCTATTCTGCGGCGGGCAGCTATACCGCCACGCTCACGGTGACCGACAACCTGGGGGCAACGGCAAGCAAGTCACTGGCCATCACCGCCAATGCCGACGCTTCGCTGCTCAACGCCCCGAGCGGGCTGGCCGGGAGCGCCGTGAAGGGCTTCAAGTCGACATTGCGCTGGACGGACAATGCCAGCAACGAAAACGGATTCCGGATCGAACGGGCGCTGTCAGGGTCGAGCATCTTCGCGCAGGTCGGGCAGGTCGGGGCCAACGTGGTGACCTACACCGATACCGCGTCGCGCGGGACCTTTTTGTATCGCGTGCGTGCCTTCAACGCGGTCGCAGATTCCGCGTACTCCAATACGTTCACGATCAGGCTGACGAAGTAGCTCGGGTTGACGAGCGGTCTCGATTGACGAGCGGCCTCGATTGACGAGCAGCCTGGCTTGACGAAGCCGACTCGATTACGAACTGGCTCGGGCAGATGCCATCGTGCCGACTACCGGTGCGATGGCGGCGACATCCACGGGCAATCCATTCAGGGCGGCATTGCCGCAGCCGCCCTCGACAGCGAGTGGATCGCTCAGGTCGTTGTAGCTTTCGCCAGGCACCCGCGTGGCGCGCGCAAGCTGCACGCCGTCGCGGCCGTGGCCAAACCCATGTGGCAGGCAAGCGACGCCGGGCATCAGGGAGTCGTCCGCGCGTACCTGGGTATGGATTTCGCCGACCCGCGAGCGCACCGCGACGGTGTCGCCGTCGGCAATGCCGCGGGCGGCAAGGTCCGATGGATGCATGCCCAGGTGATGGCGCGCCTTGCCTTTCACCAGGCGCGGCGCGTTGTGCATCCACGAATTGTTGCTGCGCACGTGGCGGCGGCCGATCAGGTGCAGCGATTGCGTCGGCGCAGCGGTCGTCGCCACCAGGCGGTCGAGTTCGGCCATCAGCAGCGGCGGCGCGCAAAGGATGCGGCCGTCGTCGGTCTGCAGGCGACGCAGCAGCGACGGTTCGAGCGGACCGAGGTCGAGGCCGTGCGGCGCGGCTTCCAGCGCCTCGATCGTGAGTCCCGACGCACCGCGTGCGAGTCCGGCGGCGATGTGCTCGCGTGGCGGCGGCAGGTCACGCCACGGCTTGCCCGAGGCCGCGGCGTACGCGGCGCCGAGGCCGTTGACGATTTCCCAGTCGGCGCGCTCATCGTCATTGCGCGCATGCAGCGGCGCGTTGAGTCGCGCCACCCGGCGCACGGCGAGCGCATTGAAGATGACATCGTAGTGGTGCTGCGTGAGTGCCGAGGCCGGCGGCAGGATCAGGTGCGCGTGGCGCGTGGTTTCGTTGAGGTAGATGTCGATGGCGACCATGAAGTCGAGCGAGGCCAGCGCCGTATCGAGCGCGCGTCCGTCGGGTGTCGACAGCACCGGATTGCCGGCGCAGGTGAGCAGGGCGCGCACCTGGCCGTCGCCGGGCGTGGCGATTTCCTCGGCGAGCGCGGCTACGGGAAGTTCGCCCGCGAATTCCGGCAAGCCACGAACGCGTGACCGCCAGCGATCGCGCGCGCCGGACGACGTGCCCGGGCCGGTGATGGGAATCGCGGGTTCGTTCGGCAGCGCGCCGCCTGCACGATCGAGATTGCCGGTCACCAGATTGAGCAACTGGATCAACCACTGGCAGAGCGA
>JBKJMY010000252.1:0-3390 GCA_046596115.1 Arenimonas sp. | reverse complement strand
ATGCCCGGGTAGACCACGCCAACGCTGAGGCCCAGCCAGGTGTAGAGCTTGCCCATCCAGGCGGCGTCGCGCCGGGCCAGGTAGTCATTCACCGTCACCAGGTGCGGACCCTTGCCGGCCAGTGCATTCAGATACATGGGCAGCGTGGCAACCAGGGTCTTGCCCTCGCCGGTGCGCATCTCGGCGATCCTGCCGGAGTGCAACACCATGCCGCCGATCAGCTGCACATCGTAGGGACGCATGCCGAGCGCGCGGCGCGAGCCTTCGCGACAGACGGCAAACGCCTCGGGCAGCAGCTGGTCGAGCGTTTCGCCCTTGGCGATGCGCTCGCGGAATTCGGCGGTCTTGTTCTTGAGCTCGGCGTCGGACAGCTTCTCCATCTCCGGCTCGAGGCTGTTGATGCGGGCGACGTTCTTCTGGAACTGTCGCAGCAGGCGCTCGTTGCGGCTGCCAAAAATGCGGGTGAGCAAGCTGTTTAGCATGACGATCCTGTAAACCTGTGGGAGCGGCTTCAGCCGCGATTCCCGAAACTGCCCCAACAGGAGCAGCTTCAGCCGCGACAGCCCCATCACCAGATTGGGTTGTATTTAAGCCGCCTAGTTTAGCTTGGGGAGCACCCCAGCGATATCAACCCACCAACAGCAGTTCAACCAACGGCCGGCAATCCCCGACACCAAGCCAGGACATCCACCGCTGGCGCCCCCATCGGGTCCATCTGACGCTGGGCGCATGCCGAAGGTTCCCAGCAGCCAACTCATCCGGAAGGGCCGGGTTTCCATTCCGGGGCAGATTTACCTGCTCACCGCGGTCACAGCGGGCCGCACACGGCATTTCGACGACTTCTGGATCGGCTGCGCGGCTTCCCGGGCATTGACCGAAAGCCCAGCCTGGCCGCGCGCAACGCTGCTCGCCTGGGTGCTGATGCCCGATCATCTGCACTTGCTGGTGCAATCGGACGGCGTCGAGGCGATTTCCCTGACGACGGGCCGGGCGAAGGCGCTGATCTCGGCGGCGGTCCACCGCGCCGGAGCGCCGGCGCAGGTGTGGCAGCCTGGGTTTCACGATCATGCGTTGCGCAGTGACGAGTCGGTCCGTGCCGCTGCGCGATACCTGGTCGCCAATCCGTTGCGCGCGGGGCTGGTGGCCTGCGTCGGCGACTATCCGTTCTGGGATTGCGTCTGGCTCGACGACGCCCCTGTGGGGGCGGCTTCTGTGGGAGCGGCTTTAGCCGCGATTTTCATCAAGTAGAGCAATCGCGGCTAAAGCCGCTCCCACAGAGGAGGATCAGCTGGCGACGCGATCGAGGAACTTGCGCGGGTTGACCGGGCGGCCGTTCACGTGGACTTCGAAATGCACGTGCGGGCCGGTCGAGCGGCCGGTCGAGCCAGCCTTGGCCAGGGTCTGGCCGGCGCGGACGATGTCGCCGGCATGCACCAGCAGGCGGGAATTGTGACCATACAACGTGCTGTAACCGTTGCCGTGGTCCACCTCGACGACGTTGCCGAAGCCACTCTTGACGCCGGAGAACACCACCACGCCGCCAGCGGCCGCGTGCACCGGATCGCCGATGTTGGCGTCAAAGTCGATGCCCATGTGGTGGCCAACGCCGCCGCGGATCGGGTCGGTACGGGTGCCAAAGCCCGAGGTGATGTAGCCCGGGGTCGGCCGGCCGGTGGGCATGGCGGCCAGCTGCAACTGCTGGCTGTACATCATCGATTCGAGGACGGAGAGCTGGTCGCCACTGGTTTTGAATTTCGTTTCGAGGCTGTCGATGCCTTGAAGCAACTCCTTGGCGGGGATGTCCTGCACCGCCTCGTCACCGCCACCAACGCCGGGGACTTTGTCGAAGTTGAACTCGTCGCCACTGATCTTGGCGTCGCGGGTCAGCCGCTCGCCCAAGGCGTTGAGGCGGTTGGACTCCGCCTGCAGGCGGCCAACGCGGGCCGCCACGGCATTGATTTCGCGCTGCGAGTCCTCATGGACGGCGGCCAACTGGGCCTGCTGCTGCCTCAGGTCGTTCTTGAGGCGGGCTACTTCCGCCTGGCCGGCGCCATTGGCGCTGCGGACCAGGTAGCCGGCACCGAAGCCGAGACCCGCCAGTACCAGCAGGATGCCGCCAACCCCAGCAACGACCTTCGGGTCGCCAAGCGAAAACTTCTTCGGGGACTGCAACATCTTGGATACGATGATGATGTTCATCATGAATAAACGTACTCACTCTTCATTGCCCGCGGGTTCCGGTCCGCCCCCTGATGCGCTGCAAGCAGCATCAGCGGCGGGCCTCGGGCCCCTGATCGCGCGAGCCCAGGCTCTGGATGCGCTCGATCGGCGTTTGCGTCATTGCCTGCCTGACTCGTTGGCCGGGCAATGCCGGTTGGCCAACGTGGACGGGGACAGACTCGTGTTTTTGGTCAACAGTCCGGTCTGGAAGAACAAGCTGCGGCTGGTTGCCGACGTCCTGTTGGACGCAGCTGCCGCTGCAGGTCATCCCGCCCGCACTGTGGTGGTCAAAGTGGTGCCGAGCTTGTCGATGATCCCGGATGGTCCGGGCCCCTCGGCCGGTAAACCCCTTTCTGAAGCCGTCCGCGAATCACTGCGGGCGACCGCCCAGTCTGTTTCTGATCCAGACCTCCGGGCTCAATTATTGAAGCTGGCATCCCTGCCTTGAGTTCTAATGCCCGTGGATTCTGCCCGAGCCGGGCGGGCAGGCTGTTAATTCACGGTTAATTCACGGCCGCGCTGGCTTTTTCTGACGCCGATTCGCGAACGGGATCACGCAATGGGCGGTCGCGGCCTGCCGCAATCTGCCCGAAGTCCCCGGTAAAGATCCAAAATCTCCTGATAAATCAGCAAGATGTTCAGGAATTTGGATGCTGCATTCGGCATGATCGCCGGGGCTGTTTTGGACCCCAGAAAACAAAACGGGCGCCCTGGGCGCCCGTCAAAAAGGGGTCCGGCCGCGCTTACAGGGCGTGGGCGGGGTTGGCGTACGAGATCGGGGCCACGGATGCCGCGGCCTCGTCGTCGAAGGTGACGTATTCCCAGGCCGATGCATCGGCCAGCAGGGCGCGCAGCAGTTGGTTGTTGAGTGCGTGGCCCGACTTGTAGCCATAGAACGCGCCGATCAGGCTGTGCCCGAGCAGGTACAGGTCGCCGATCGCGTCGAGGATCTTGTGCTTGACGAACTCGTCCTCGTAACGCAGGCCGTCGTCGTTGAGCACGCGGTAATCGTCGAGCACGATCGCGTTGTCCATGCTGCCGCCCAGGGCCAGGTTGCGCTCGCGCAGGTATTCAATGTCCTTCATGAAACCGAAGGTCCGGGCGCGGCTGACTTCCTTGACGAAGGAGGTGCTGGAGAAATCGATCTCGGCACTGGAAACCGATTTCTCG
>JBKJMY010000219.1:0-23730 GCA_046596115.1 Arenimonas sp. | reverse complement strand
AAGAACGCGTTCAACGCGCTGCTCAAGACGCTGGAGGAACCGCCGGGCCACGTGAAGTTCCTGCTCGCCACCACCGATCCACAGAAGCTACCGGTCACCGTGTTGTCGCGCTGCCTGCAGTTCAACCTGCGGCGGCTGGAGCCGGCGCAGATCGCCGGGCAACTGACCATGATCCTGGCGGCCGAGGGCATCGCTGCCGAGCCCGAGGCCGTGGAATTGCTGGCGCGTGCGGCCGATGGCAGCCTGCGTGACGGACTGTCCCTGCTCGACCAGGCGATCGCCCATGCCGGCGGTGCGCTGGAGGCTGCGTCGGTGAATGCAATGCTCGGCACGGTCGAGCGCGCGCAGGTCGGCGCCATCCTCGATGCGCTCGCGCAGGGTGATGGCATGACCGTGCTCGCCGAAGTGGATGCGATGGCGGCCTACTCGCCGGATTTTGGCCATGTGCTGGAAGACCTCGCGATCGAGTTGCATCGCGTGCAGCTGCGGCAACTGGTGCCCGGCGTTGAACTGGAGTCCACCCGCGTGGATACCGATGGGCTGGCTGCGCGCTTGTCGCCCGAGCTGGTACAGCTCTGGTACCAGATGGCGGTCAACGGCCGTCGCGACCTGGGTGCGGCGCCGAGCCCGCGTGCCGGCTTCGAGATGAGCCTGCTGCGGATGCTGGCGTTCCGGCCTGCCGACGGCGCCGCCAGCCGCGCTGGAGCCGGCGATGACAAGGCGGCTGCCGCAACGCCGCGCGCATCGCGCCCGGCGGCTGCGTCCGCGCCGCCGTCGCGGGTGCAATCGACTATTCCGGCGATGCCTGTGGCCACACCGGCACCGCCGACTGCCACGGCTCCTCCTGCGCCGAGTGCCGCGACTCGCCCTGCGCCGACTGTCGCGGCTCCGCCGCCGCCGAGTGCCGCGGCTCGCCCTGCGCCGACTGTCGCGGCTCCTCCCGCGTCGCCTGGCGAGGCCCGCGCGGACGCCGCAGTGACGCTGTCCGGCGCAAATGACTGGATCGCGCTCGTTCCGACGCTCGGCCTCAAGGGGCCGACCCTGCAACTGGCCTCGCACGCGCAGTTCTGCGGATTCGTCGACGGTGCCCTGCGCCTGCACCTGCCTGCCGAAGACGCGCACCTGCGCAGCGAGAACACTGCCCGCCAACTCACCGCAGCATTGGCCGCCTCGCTTGGCGGCGCGCCGCAATTGCGCTTCGAGCTGCAGTCGCCCGCAGGTGCAGACACGCTGCAGCAGCGCCAGTCACGCGCGCGTGATGCGCGCCAGCTGTCCGCCGAGCAGGCGTTCCGCAGCGATCCGATCGTCGCCTCGCTGCTGGGCGCGGGCGGCAGCATCGTCCCCGATTCGATCCGACCCCTTCCGGAGAACTGAGCCATGCGTGGAAATATTGCCCAGATGATGCAGCAGGCCCAGCGCATGCAGGACAACCTCAAGCGCGTGCAGGATGAACTTGCCGTGCTCGAAGTGACCGGCCAGTCGGGTGGTGGCATGGTCAGCGTGACCATCACCGGCAAGTTCGAGGCGCGGCGCGTGCATATTGACCCGTCGCTGCTTGCCGATGCCGAGATGCTCGAGGACCTGGTGCAGGCAGCGTTCAATGACGCGGTCAACAAGGTCAACGAGGAAAGTGGCAAGCGCATGTCCGCCGCCACCGCCGGCATGCCCTTGCCGCCCGGGATGAAGCTGCCCTTTTGAGCGCCGGCGCCCCCCTTGTCGAACAATTGATCGATGCGCTGCGCGTGCTGCCAGGCGTCGGGCAGAAGACGGCGCAGCGCATGGCCTACCACCTGCTCGAGCGTAATCGCGAGGGCGGCCAGCGGCTGTCCGATAGCCTGTCCGCGGCGATGGAGCACGTCGGCCACTGCGAGCAATGCCGTGACTTCAGCGAACAGGCCTTGTGCGCGACCTGCTCCAGTGCATCGCGCGAGCGTGGGCTGTTGTGCGCGGTGGAAAGTCCCGCCGACCGCCTGGTGATCGAACAGGCAACCGGCTACCGTGGCCTGTACTTCGTGTTGCAGGGCCGCTTGTCACCGCTTGACGGCATCGGCCCCAAAGACCTTGGCCTGGACAAGTTGGCCAATCGCCTCGCCGAAGGCGAAGTGCGCGAGCTCATCATCGCCACCAACCCGACCGTGGAAGGCGAGGCGACCGCGCATTACCTTGCGCAACTTGCGCGCCAGCTCGACGTGCGGCCCACTCGGCTTGCGCACGGCCTGCCGCTGGGCGGTGAACTGGAATACGTGGATCGCGGAACGCTGGCGCACGCCTTCGGTTCGCGGCACGACGCGACCTAAGGCGCCGGGCGCGCCACCAGGAGAGTGCAATGGCCAACACCATCTTCAGCAAGATCATCAGCCGCGAAATCCCCGCCGACATCGTCTACGAAGACGACGACGTGATCGGCTTCCGCGACATCTCCCCTCAGGCGCCGGTGCACGTCCTGTTCGTGCCCAGGACCGCCTACGCAACGCTCAATGACGTGCCCGCCGGCGAGGCGGCACTGCTCGGGAAACTGATGCTTGCCGCGGCGGAATACGCACGCCGCGAAGGCTTCGCCGACAGTGGTTACCGCGTGCTGATGAACGTCAACCGCGATGGCGGACAGACCGTGTTCCATGTCCACCTGCACCTGCTCGCCGGCCGGGCCTTGCACGCGGACTTCGGATAGCACGAGGGCCGCGTCAGCGGCCCTCGTGTCCAATCTCCAAGCGATCCAACACCCGGCGTCGGGCGCCGGACAGTCGTCAGGCGCAGGCGATTACCACCAATACGGATACATGCCAAAGCCCCAGCCGCGGCCAAAACCGATGCCACCGTAAAAGCGCGTGCGCGCGTCAATCGGCTGGTACTCGGGCCACAGGTACACGACATCGGCCGACACCCGTGGATAGCGGTAGTCGTACTCGCCGACCTTGCGCACTTCCACGCCTTCGATGTGGCCGGTGACGGTGATCTCGCGGCCCTCGGCAAACACTTCGGGCTCGTAGAAGCCGGCACGGCAGGCGATGAAGCGTCCGTCGCTGTGGTCGACATGGCGCGGCCTGCCGTTGTCACCCAGCGGCGCTGCGACAACCTCGAAACAACTGCGATTGGCCTGCGGTTGCACCGAGACGATCCGGCCGCCCCAGCGGACGAGTTCGCCTTCGGCCTGGCGGGCGGCGGCTTCTTCTGGACGAAGGGTGGAAAATTGCCCCTGCAGAGGACGGGGCGCGGTGACACAGGCAGCAAGCAGGCTGCATGCCACCAGCACAAGCAAGGTCTTGGGACGAATGGAAAGGCTCATGATCGGCTCCGGGAAGGGATACGGAACCCACGCAGTTGCTGCGCAAGTTGGGACTGTTGCTCGTCCGTGAGCATGCCGACAGCGTAGCGCCAATCGGAGTAACGCTGGCTGACCGACAGCAGGGAATCGCCGCCTGCCGGGAGCAATGCGGACACCCGGCGGGCGTAAACCAGGGGTGGCTCGTCCCTGCGCTTGGGGTAACCGGCCCGGGCCAGCCGGCGGGTCATCGTTCGCCATTCGCGCAGCAGCGGGTGGCTGCGGTCGCGGTGCTGGCGGAGCAGGACCCACAGAGTCAGCAGCAGCGCCAGCCCCGATCCCACGCTGAACGCCGCCACCAGTTGCCAGGCCTCGGCCCGGTCGATGCCGATCGGTTTGAGCAGGCTCTGCTGGCGCAGCGCATCGAAGCCGAGCACCAGCTGGTTCCACTGCCTGCGCAGGAAATCCGTGCCGTCGAACATCGGGCCCAGCACGGCATCGGCGGTTCCCGCAAGGCCTGCGCGTTGGCGTAGTTGCAGGTCGTCCAGCGTATCGAGAATGTTGTCCGGGGCGATCGCCGCGGTCGGGTCCACCCGCACCCAGCCACGACCCTCCAGCCAGATTTCGTCCCAGGCATGTGCGTCTTTCTGCTTGAGCAGCCAATAGTCGCCGTATTTGTTGTAGTGGCCGCCGACATAGCCGGTGACCACGCGAGTCGGCACGCCAGCCGCGCGCATGAATACGGCGTACGCGGAACTGAAGTGCTGGCAGAACCCGAGCCGGGTATCGAACAGGAAATCATCGGTTGCGTTGATGCCCACCGGCGGCGCCGAGATGGTGTACTTGAAGTCCTTGCGCAGCCAATCCAGGAAGCGCCGCGTCAGCACGGCCGGATCCGGATTCTGGGCCGACCACTGCCGTGCCAGCGCAATGGTGCGCCGATCGCGTCCCGGTGGCAGCGCCAGTGCGGCGCGCCGCTGCCATGGGCCAAGCGGTGTCAGGAAGCGTGCGCTCGGCGCGGAACGGCCGGCGTAGCGTACGAGGTTGTTGATCGGCTCGGCGCGTACGGCCGTCAGTTCTCCATTCAGTGAGGCGCCTTCCGGCGCGCCTTCGGGCAGGTCGAGCATCACCAGGTCGCGGCGCTCGGTCGCCTCGAACATCACTTCATAGCGCAGCGACGGACCGGTCGCCACGATCTGGGGTGCGGGTTCGTTGGCGGCGCCATAGTCGCGGGTCCATGCCTGACCGTCGAAGTTCATCAGCACCGGCCCGCGCCAATACATTTGCTCGCGTGGTGGCGTGCGACCGATGAAGTGCGCGCGCAGGGCAGGGCTGTCGTCCACCAGCGCATCGAGCCACTCGTTGGGCGTCATGCGATCGCCCAGACCCATCTTTGAAATCGAGTTCTCGGGCAGTCCCCACAGCGGCGTGGCAAGGCGCGGGAACAGCCAGAATCCGGCCAGCGTCAGTGGCAAGGCCATCGCAAGTGCGACCGCCGCGCGACGCAGTTCCGGCAACAACGCGGCGCTGCGCCCTTGTGCCACCTGTGACCAGGCCACCAGCGACAGCGCCACGGCAGGCAGCGCCAGGCCGAGCGTGAGTGGCCCCTGGTCCTGCAGGAACGCGGCGAACGGCGCAAACAGGGAAAAGCCCAGCAGGCTCTGCGCATCACGGCGGGTATGCGTTTCGAACGGCTTGAGCAGCAACATCGCCACCAGGCCCGCGCAGGACGTGTCCCTGCCGATGCGGAACTGGAATGCGGCCAGCACCAGGCCCGCGATCAGCAGCGTCAGCAGCAGGCGCAGCCACGCCGACAGCGGCTTGTCGGAAAACCAGGCGAGCGCGAATGTCAGGCACAGGACGAGCGCAAGCCATCCCGGTATCTGGAACAACATCGGCAGGCTGCAGGCGCCAGCCGCGACCAGGCACCAGCGACGCGTTTCGCGCTGCAGCGGCTCAAGCATCGGGCATCAGCGCGAGTGCGCGCAGGCAGGCATGGCGCTGGTCGGGCCCGCGGCCGGCCGGCACTCGCTGGTCGGGCAAGTGCAGGGCGTATTGACTTCCGCTGCGTTCTGCGTCGATTACCCAGCGCGCGAGGCGGCGGATGCGGGCTTCATGGGCCATGCCAGCCAGGGCATTCCAGTCGAGCAGGACATCGCGCGCGACGGCTGATTCGTACTCGCGCACCAGCAGTTTGTCGGCGCGTGCGGAGGCCTTCCAGGCGATCTGTCTCGGCATGTCGCCGGTCCGGTAGTCGCGCAGGTGGTGCGGTTGCTCGCCATGGGCGCGGCTGCGCGGCGAATCGCCGTCGCCGAGCGAGGCCGGCAGTGGCGGCGCATTGGGCTCGGGCGCGGGGTAGACCAGCAGCGGGGTGTCGGGGCGCAACCAACTCCAGGCGCGTGCCAGGCCGAACGGGCGCAGCGTGCTCAGGCGCATTCGCCCCAGTGCCAGCCAGCCGCGGCGGTGGGTGGCGATGTCGAGCACGACCTCCGGCTCTTCGCCGGCGGCGATTCCGAAGTTCGCGCTAGTGTCTTGGTAAAGCAGCTCCAGCCCCGGTCGTTCGCGGGTGCCATCGGCCTCGAAGCGCAGCTTCAGGCGCATCACTTCGCCAGCGAAGACCGGGTCGGCGTGCAGGCTGCGCAGGCGGATGCCGGACAGGATCAGATGCGCGTGCACCAGGCTGTTGTTGGCCACGCCCGCAAACAGGAACACCAGAAGCAGCGCCGGGTTGTTGTTGTAATTCAGGCCGCCGACCAACATCGTCACCAGCATCACGCCCAGGAAAAATCCGAACCCGGTCGGCAACACATAAATCCGGTTGCGGC
The DNA here is from genome assembly GCA_046596115.1 of Arenimonas sp. Lineage (GTDB taxonomy): Bacteria > Pseudomonadota > Gammaproteobacteria > Xanthomonadales > Xanthomonadaceae > Arenimonas. The sequence continues at coordinate 17,643 of JBKJMY010000219.1, read as the reverse complement.
CGATGCGCACCGGCAACGCCTCGGGGTGCTTCGGGCGTACGAAGGCCAGGCGGGCCATTACGTCTCCGAAGCGTTCGACGCCGTCGCGGGACGCAGCCATCCGGGTCAGTCGACGGCGACCGAGGCCAGGATGGACGCCGCCAGCGCGTCGCGGGTCGAGGACTCGGCCTCCGGCACCAGGCGATGCGCGGCCACTTCGACGAACAGCGCCTGCACGTCCTCCGGCAAGGCATGCGCGCGGCCGGCAATGAGTGCATGCGCCCGTGCGCCTTGCAGCAGTGCGAGACCGGCGCGCGGCGACAAACCGACCCGGACGCCCTTGTGACGACGGCTTTCGGCGAGCAGTGCTTGCACGTAGGTCACCAGGGCCTCGCTGGCATGGACGCGGGTGACGGCTGTGCGCAGCTCGAGCAGGTCCTGGGTTGCCAACTGCGGCGTGACCCGGGAAATCATCAGGCGCCGATCCGCGCCGGACAGCATCTCGCGCTCCGCCGCGGCTTCCGGGTAGCCCAGGCGCAGGCGCAGCAGGAAGCGGTCGAGTTGCGAATCGGGCAACGGGAAGGTGCCTGCAAGGTCGGCGGGATTTTGCGTGGCCATCACGAAGAAGGGCTGCGGCAGGATGTGGCAGACGCCGTCCACGGTGACCTGGTGCTCCGCCATGGCCTCCAGCAGCGCGCTTTGCGTACGCGGCGGTGCGCGGTTGATTTCATCGGCAAGCAGCAACTGGGTGAAGATCGGGCCGCCGTGGAAGCGGAACTCGCGCGCAGTCGGATCGAAGATGGACACGCCGATGATGTCGGACGGCAGCAGGTCGGAGGTGAACTGCATGCGCTGGAAATCGAGCGCCAACGTGGCCGCCATGGAACGGGCCAGGGTGGTCTTGCCCAGTCCGGGCAGGTCCTCGATCAGCAGGTGCCCGCCGGCCAACAGCGTGGTGAAGGCCAGGTCCACCTCGCGCGGCTTGCCCAGCACCAGGGAATTGATCTGGTTCACGGCGGCGGCAAGCGCGCCGCGAAGGGCGTCGGGTAGGATGGCGGCCTTGCCGGCGGCCTGGATGGGTTGCGTCGCACTCATGGGATGGGATCGCGAATGACCGGGGAGACGTGGCCTGATGCTGGCATGAAACCAAGTCGCCTGCGCGTGAACCTGGTTCTCGCGGGGCTCATCCTGCTGCTAGTGAAGCTCGTGCTGGCGGCCCGCGTGCCGCTGTTCGTGGATGAAGCGTTCTATGCCTGGGAAGGCCGACGGCTGGCCTGGGCCTACTCCGACTTGCCCGCGGCCACCGCCTGGATTGCGCGCGCTGGCATGAGCCTGGGTGACCTGCTGGGCACCGCGCCAACGCTCGCATTGCGCATTCCATTCCTCCTGCTCGGCACCCTGATTCCCTGGCTGGCATGGCGTATCGCCGCGCGCAGCTTTGGTCCCACACATGCAGATCGCGCCGCCTGGCTGGTGTTGCTGATGCCGATGTCCGGGCTGCTTGGCGTGCTTGCGCTGCCCGACGTGCCGCTGGTCGTTTCAGGGCTCGTTTGCGTGGACGCCTGGCTGCGCCTGCGTGAACGGGTGGACTTCACCGCGCTGGGGCTTTTGGCTGCAGGCCTGGTCCTGGGCGCACTGTCGCACTATCGCTTTGCCGCCATGCTGATTGCCGCGGCATCGGGCATGGCGCTGGATCGCCGCAGCTGGCTTTTGCTGCGTGATCGGCGCGTGCTGGCTGTCGTGCTGTTGGGCGCCTTGGCCTGGTTGCCGCTGCTGCTGTGGAACATGCAGCACGCTGGTGCCGGGCTTGTCTTCCAGTTGCGCGACCGAAACCCGTGGCGCTTCGACGCCGCCGGCCTGGCATGGCTGCCGATCCAGATTCTGCTGGTGACCCCGCCGCTATTCCTGCTCCTGCTGGCAACACTGCGCAAGGCTTGGCACCAGCGCCGCGATTCGGCGCGGCCGTGGGGATTGATCGCCGGTATCGCGCTGCTGGCCGTGCCGGCATGGTTCGTGCTCGGATTCTTCGCCGACCGGCAGCGCGTGAGTTTCCACTGGCCGCTGTTCGGCTGGATCATTCTGGCCTGCGCTGCTCCTGCAGTGCTGTCGTACTGGCCGCGATGGGCGCGCGCGGCCATCTGGTCCACTACCGCGCTTGGCTTGCTGCTGGCGATCGCTTTTCTTGCCGTTGCCGGCATGCCGGCAACGCGCGCTGCACTGGCCGCCAGCGTGATCTATCCGGCCGATTTCAGCGGCGCCACCGAGTTGCAGGACTGGGTGCGGACCCGGCCCGTTGCGCGGGACACGACCTGGATCGGTGGAGATTTCGGAACCGCCGCACAACTTGCGTTCGCATTGCGGCGCGACGATGTCCGGGTTCTCGACGATCCACTCAATCGCAAGCATGGGCGTGCCGCACAGTTGCGGGTATGGGGCCTACAGGCCAGCGTCGACTGGCTGCGCGCGGTGGGAGGCGGGCAGGGCGGGCCGGTGGAGTTGGTGGTCGAGGACAGTGCCACGCCGATGAAGGCGCGCCTGGCCCTGTACCACCAGCGCTGCGCGCAGTTTGGCGCACTGCCGGTGCCGCAGCTGCTATGGGTCGACCATGGGCGCAAGCGCTACTTTCACTACCATTTCGATGTTCAACCGACGCCAGGCGTCTGCGCTCCGCCGGCGCTGGCCTGGATCGACACGCCTGCCCCGGCGGCGCAGGTCGCCAGTCGCGTTGCGGTCGCCGGCTGGGCATTCAAGGACGGCGTCGGCCTGGGAGCGGTGGATGTCCTGATCGACAACCGGGCCGTTGCCCGGGCCCAGTACGGACTGCCCATGCCGGGCGTGCAGGACTACTGGCGTGTCTCGACCGATCCGAACCAGCCAAGGGTTGGATTTCGTGCCGAACTCGACCTGCAAGGAGTGGCGCCCGGCCGGCATTGGCTCGGTCTGCGCCTGCACGGCAGCGACGGCAGCGTCGAGGACTGGCCCGAGCAGTCGATCGAGCTGGCGCGCTGACTCAGGGCAGGCGGAACCCGGCTTCGCGCAGGGCGCGCGACAGGCTGATCAGGGGCAGGCCGACCAAGGCGGTGGGGTCGCTGCTCTGGATCGAGTCGAACAGTGTGATCCCAAGGCCTTCGGCCTTGAAACTGCCTGCGCAGTCGTAGGGCTGTTCGGCGTGCAGATAGCGTTCGATTTCGCTGGCGTCAAGGCTACGGAACTGGACAAACGTGGTGTCGTGCATTGCCAGCATCTGACGGTCGGCGACGCGGCACAGGCAGACCGCAGTATAAAAGGCGACGCGCTTTCCCGACGCAGCGGCGAGTTGGTCGGCGGCGCGCTCGAAGCTTCCCGGTTTACCCAGCGCGGTGCCGTCCAGTTGGGCCACCTGGTCGGAGCCGATCACCCAGTCCGCCGGGTGGCGCGCCGCGACCGCCCGCGCTTTGGCATGCGCCAGCCGCATCGCCAGCGCTTCGGGCGTCTCGCCGGTCAGTGGCGATTCGTCCACCTCGGGCCGGGCCACGTCGAACGGCAGGCCGAGCCGCGCCAGCAGCGCCTGGCGATAGGGCGAGGTGGAGGCGAGGATTAACAGGCTCATGGCGGGCTGCTCATGGCTGGCTGCTCAGGGCGTGCTGTTCACGGCGTGCTGCTCATGTCGAGCTGTTCACGGCGTGCTGTTCACGGCGTGCTGTTCACGGCGTGGGCCGGCGCAGGGTCGCTGGCTCACGCAGTGCCGCCTCGGCGGCGGCATCGGTGGCATGGGCCAGGTCGCGGCGGACCCGGTCCAGGTCATGCAACTTGCCTCCGAGCCGCTCACGCACGCGCTCCAGCGCGGCGCAGGCCTGGTCGAGCTCGTCGAGGCTGGCATCTCCGGCATGCTGCTGGATCCACAGGCGATGCTGCAGCAGGTCGCGCTTGGCCTCGAATACCGGCAGGCTGCCCTGGATCGAGGCCTGCGCCTCAGCGGCGATGTCGGAAGGCACCCGCTCCACCAGCGGCCGCAGCGAGCGCATCCGCTCTTGGCTTCGGTCGAGCAGCGTCTCCATCTGGTCAGCCAGGTCGAGCATCCGCGACAGCGTCCGCTGGCGCTGAACGCGCCCGGCGTGCACCCGCCATAGCAGCGCACAGACGCACAGGAGCAACACACCGGCAATCAGGAAATACTGCATCGGATCATCCGCAAGGTCTGGCCAGTCTGCACCAGCCACGCGAGCGCGGGCAAACTGCGGCACGCGTCGCGGTTTGCCCCGCCGGGCCTTCGCCGCCGCCGCCGCGATGGCCTGCGGCGGCTGTTGTAAGCCCGCGCCACGGCTGGGGTTTTGGTTTGACACCAATACGCCAGGACTTCTATAATTGCCGACTTATGTCCGTAACCCTGCCTGCGGTAGTTGACGTCTGGCGCATGGTTTCGGCCAGGCGGGTGTTTGAGGGTGTGCTGCCGCTGTCGGCGTTCAAGCGCCTGGGCGACAGCCTCGTGGATTCCGAAGGCGAGTGCCATTACCGGCTCGAATTCGGCCAGGATGCAGGCCACCAGGCCTTTGTCGAAGTCCGCGCGCAGGCCGCGCTGCCGCTGCAATGCCAGCGCAGCATGGAGCGTTTCCTGCAGCCCGTGCAGGTGTTGCAGCAGTTGGGACTGATCACCTCGGAAGCGCAGGAAGCTGCACTCCCGGAACAGATGGAACCGCTGCTGGTGCCGGAAGGCGGGGAGATCCATCCCGCTGATCTTGTCGAGGATGAACTCATCCTTGCCCTGCCGGTGGTGCCGATCAACCCGGATTCGCGCTTGCCAGAGGATGTCTGGGCGCACGAAGACGACGACAAACCGAATCCTTTCGCCGTGCTGGGCACGCTGAAAGACAACAAGTAGCTGGAGATTCAACCATGGCCGTCCAGAAGTCCCGTCGTACCCCGTCCACCCGTGGCATGCGCCGCATGCATGACAAGCTCGGTGCCAAGCAGCTCGCCACCGACAGCACGAGCGGCGAGACGCACATCCGCCACCACATCACCAAGGACGGCTTCTATCGCGGCCGCCAAGTCATCCAGCCCAAGGCGGCGGTCGACGTCGAGGGTTGATCCCTCCCGGCGCTGCGACGCGATTGCGTCGCCGTGCTGGCGCATGATCGAGACGACACGGCGGGCATTGTCCCGCCGTTTCGCGTTTCTACCGCCCTGCCGCGCACTCGTGAGAGACTCGATTCGCGCAGGCTTGCACCAATCAGGCGCGGAATAGTCGGGAGTCGGGTATGGCTGTGTTTTCACGCATCGTCGGCACGGGCAGCTACCTGCCCGAGAAAGTGCTGACCAATGCGGACCTCGAAAAGATGGTCGATACCAACGACGAGTGGATCGTCAGCCGCAGCGGCATCCGCGAGCGGCACATCGCCGCCGACGGCGAGACCACCGGTGACCTGGCCTTCCACGCCGCCACCCGCGCGCTCGAGGCCGCCGGCCTGGATGCCGCCGATGTCGAACTGATCATTGTCGGCACCACCACTCCGGATCTGATTTTCCCGTCCACTGCCTGCCTGCTGCAGCACCGCATCGGCGCCAACGGTTGCCCGGCGTTCGACGTCAATGCCGCCTGCTCGGGCTTTGTGTACGCGCTCAGCGTCGCCGACCAGTTCATTCGCACCGGACAGGTCAAAAACGCACTCGTCATCGGCGCCGAGACCCTGTCGCGCATGGTCGACTGGACCGATCGCGGAACCTGTGTGCTGTTCGGCGACGGCGCTGGCGCAGTCGTGCTCAAGGCCGATGCGGAGGCGGGCATCCTGTCCACCCACCTGCACGCTGATGGCGGCAAGAAAGCCCTGCTTTACAACCCCGTGGGCGTGTCGGTCGGCTTTGATGCCGAACTGCCCAACTGCGGCGTCAAGGTCATGATGGCCGGCAGCGAAGTATTCAAGTACGCGGTCAAGGCGCTCGATTCGGTGGTGGACGAAACGCTCGCCGCCAATGGCCTGGACAAATCCGACCTGGATTGGCTGATCCCGCACCAGGCCAATCTGCGCATCATCGAGGCGACCGCCAAGCGGCTGCAGATGCCGATGGATCGCGTGATCGTCACCGTGGACCGTACCGGCAATACGTCGGCCGGCTCGGTGCCGCTGGCACTCGACGAGGCGGTGCGATCGGGTCGGGTCAAGCGCGGCCAGTTGATCCTGCTGGAGGCATTTGGTGGTGGATTCACCTGGGGCTCCGCGCTGATCCGCTATTGATCTGCTGCACTCCTGCTGCCCATCAGACGGGCACGTGCGGCCTCTCCAGAAAATGCGCCCTACGCCGCGGTACAGACGATGCGCGCGTGCGCGCCGTATCATGATCGTCCGGCATCCGCGGATTTGCACATGACCCCCAGTCTCGCCTTCGTGTTCCCCGGCCAGGGCTCGCAGAGCCTGGGCATGCTGTCCGAGCTCGCGGCGCTGCATCCGGTGATTCGTGCCAGCTTCGACGAAGCGTCCCGCGGTTGCGACGTGGACCTGTGGGCGCTCGCGCAGGACGGCCCGGATGCGCAACTCAACCAGACCGAGTTCACCCAGCCCGCACTGCTGGCCGCCAGCGTCGCCTGCTGGCGCGCATGGGTCGCGGCGGGCGGGGCCCAGCCGGCCCAGTTCGCCGGCCATAGCCTCGGCGAGTATTCGGCACTGGTCGCCTCGGGCGCCATCGAGCTTGGCGCGGCAGCCGGACTTGTGCGCCGTCGCGGCCAGTTGATGCAGGCGGCGGTGCCAGCTGGGACTGGCGGCATGGCCGCCGTGCTTGGTGCCGAGGAAGCGCTCGTGCAGGAAGTTTGCACGGCCGTATCGACCGACGAGGTCGTGGTTCCCGCAAACTACAACTCGCCCGGGCAGATTGTCATCGGAGGCCACGCCGGGGCCGTGGATCGCGCCATCACCCTGCTCGGCGAGCGCGGCGTGCGCAAGATCGTCAAGCTTGCCGTCAGCGTGCCTTCGCACACGCCACTGATGCGCGAAGCCGCGCGCGAATTGGCCGGCGCGATTGCCGCGCTGGATTGGCAGATGCCCGATCGGCCCGTGCTGCAGAACGCCGATGCGCTGGTCCATCCGACGGTCATCGCGATCGCCGATGCGCTGGTGCGCCAACTGTACCTGCCGGTGCGCTGGAGCGACTGCGTGCAGGCACTGGCCGCCGGCGGTGCGACGCGACTGATCGAATGCGGGCCCGGCAAGGTTCTGGCCGGCCTGGCCAAGCGCATCGACAAATCCCTGGACGCGCGTGCGATCGGCTCACCGGCCGAATTCGACGCAGCGCTCGCAGACAACGCCGCCCTCGCAGACAACGCTGCCTGATGCTGATCGCCCGCGCGGCCACGATTCCTACGCCATCGAGGATTTCCAAAATGAGTTCAACCCTGTCTGGCGAAATCGCCCTGGTCACCGGCGCAAGCCGCGGCATTGGCGCCGCTATCGCCGACAACCTGGCTGCGCGCGGTGCAACGGTCATCGGCACGGCCACTACCGAAGCGGGCGCGGAGGCGATCGGCGCTCGGCTCGCAGCGCAGGGCGGTGCCGGCCGCGCGCTTGATGTTACCGACGGTGCTGCGGTCGAGGCGCTGGTCGATGCGATCGGCAAGCAATTCGGTGCGGTATCCATCCTGGTCAACAACGCCGGCATCACCCGAGACCAGTTGCTGATGCGCATGAAGGACGAGGACTGGAACCTGATCCTCGATACCAATCTCAGCTCCGTCTACCGCATGTCCAAGGCGGTGATGCGCGGCATGATGAAGGCGCGCAAGGGCCGGATCGTCAGTATCGCCTCAGTGGTCGGCTTGACTGGCAATGCAGGGCAGGCCAACTACGCCGCCGCCAAGGCGGGCATCATCGCGTTCTCCAAATCGCTGGCCAAGGAAATCGGCAGCCGCGGCATCACCGTCAACGTGGTCGCGCCGGGGTTCATCCAGACCGACATGACCAATGCGCTGCCCGAGGCACAAAAGCAGGCATTGCTGGGTCAGATCGCGCTCGGGCGGCTCGGATCACCGGCGGATATCGCCGAGGCCGTGGCGTTCCTGGCGGGCCCGGCGGGGGCCTATATCACCGGCGAAACCCTGCACGTCAACGGCGGCATGTACATGGCGTGAGCTTGCCCTGGCCCAGTCTGACCCACCGGCCCGCGACCAGCGCCGGGATTTGGGCTAGAATCCTCACCCATCAAAGCCAGGCGAGGGCGCTCGCCCCGGCTTGAACAACAGACCCTGCGCCCGTCCGAATCCGGGAGGAGATCCATCCATGAGCACCATCGAAGAACGCGTCAAGAAAATCGTCGTCGAGCAGTTGGGCGTCAAGGAAGAAGAGGCGACCAACAGCGCGTCCTTCGTCGATGACCTGGGCGCGGACTCGCTGGACACCGTCGAGCTGGTGATGGCCCTCGAGGAAGAGTTCGAGTGCGAGATCCCTGACGAAGAAGCCGAGAAGATCACCTCGGTGCAGCAGGCGATCGACTACATCAAGGCCCACGTCAAGGCCTGATCCGGCGATCATTCGCCGCCACAGGGCCGCGCTTGCGCGGCCCTGTGTGTTTCAGGGAGCATCACGTTCCCGCCACTCCCAACCTGTCACACAGCGCAACCCGTTCGCGGAGTCTCGCCATGAGTAAGCGTCGCGTCGTCATCACCGGACTGGGCATCGTCTCGCCGGTTGGCAATACCCTGGCCACGGCCTGGGACAGCATCACCAATGGGCGGTCCGGCATCGGCCACATCACCCATTTCGATACCACCGGTTACAACAGCAAGATCGCCGGCGAAGTGCGCGATTTCGATCCCAAGTCCTGGGTCAATCCCAAGGACGTCAAGAAGATGGAAACCTTCATCCACTACGGCCTGGCGGCCTCGCTGATGGCGATGGACGACGCCGGCCTGGTGATCGATGATTCCAATGCGGAGCGGGCGGGCGTGCTGATCGGCTCGGGCATCGGCGGCGTACGCGGAATCGAGGACACCGCGATCGCGCTGCACGAAGGCGGTCCACGCAAAGTTTCGCCGTTCTACGTGCCGAGCACGATCATCAACATGGTGTCCGGGCAGCTGTGCATCATGAAGGGCTTCAAGGGCCCGAATTTTTCTGCCGTCTCGGCGTGTGCCTCGTCGAACCATTCCATTGGCATGGCGATGCGCATGATCCAGTACGGCGACGCCGACATCATGGTCGCTGGTGGCGCAGAGCACGGCTGCACGCCGACTTCGGTGGCTGGTTTCTGCTCGATGAAGGCGCTGTCCACGCGCAACGATGCCCCGGAAAAGGCCAGTCGTCCGTGGGACCGCGACCGCGATGGCTTCGTGCTCGGCGATGGTGCCGGCATCCTGATCCTCGAGGAGTACGAGTCGGCCAAGGCCCGCGGCGCCCGCGTCTATTGCGAGCTGGTCGGCTTCGGCGCGAGCTCGGATGCGTACCACATGACCGCGCCAAGCGAGAACGGCGACGGCCCGGCGCGTTGCATGACGATGGCATTGCGCGATGCCGGCCTGGAACCCGGCCAGGTCGACTACCTCAACGCGCACGGCACCTCGACACCGCTCGGCGATGTTGCCGAAACGCAGGCGATGAAGCGCGCGCTCGGCGACCACGCCTACAAGACGATGATCAGCTCGACCAAGTCCATGACCGGCCACCTGCTCGGTGCCGCCGGCGGCGTGGAGGCTGTGTTCTCGATCCTCGCGCTGCACCATGGCGTGATCCCGCCGACCATCAACCTCGATAATCCGGGCGAAGGTTGCGACCTGGACTACGTGCCCAACACGGCGCGTGAGAAGAAGATCGACGTGGCGATGTCCAATGGCTTCGGCTTCGGCGGCACCAACGGCACGCTCGTATTCCGCCGCGTCTGACGCGGTGCCTGTCGCGGCCGCTGTCGCGGGCCCGCCGCTTGGATCGCCGGGCATGAAACTGCGGGCGCTTGCCGGCGACCTCGACTTGCTGGCGCTGCAGTCGTCCGATCCGGCGCGCTTCCCGCTGCTGCTGGAGAGTGTCGCGGACGGCAATGCCAGTTCGCGCTGGGACCTGTTGCTCATCGCCGATGGCAGCGGCCTGGAATTGCAGGCCGATGGCCTGACCCGGAACCTCGATGGCGTGCCGCGGAGCGGCGATTTCCTGGCCTGCCTGGACACGGACGTCGCGTGCGCGCATGACGCAGAATTACTTGCAGCCGCTGCGCAGGAATCCGGTGACGGCGCGCTTGCGTACGCCGTTGCCACGGGACCCTTGCCCTTCGCCGGCGGCTGGGCCGTTTTCCTTGCCTACGAACTCGCAGCGCAGGTCGAGCCGGTGCTGCGCCTGCCGGTTGCGCCGGGTCCCTTACCCGTCGCGCTGGCATTGCGTTGCCCAGCCGCCATCATCCGCGATCGTCGCGATGGCGCTTGTCTGCTGGCCTGCGAATCTGGGCACGAGGCACTGCTGGCGCGGACCAGCGACGCGCTCGCCCGCAGCCCTGCTGGCGAAGGCGCGACCGACCCGCCTGTAGCCGTATGGGAACGGCCATCGCAAGTTGATGAAGAGGCGCCGGATCAATTTCTTGACGGCGTGGCCCGCGTCCATGACTACTTGCGTGCCGGCGATGTTTTCCAGGTGAACCTGTCGCGCGCCTGGCGTGCGACATTCGACGCGCCGCCGGCGCCCGATGCGTTCTACCGGCGACTGCGGTCCAGCAATCCGGCACCGTTCGCGGGCTTGTTGCGGCATGCAGGCTGGTCATTGGCCAGTTCGTCCCCTGAGCGATTGGTGTCGGTGCGTGGCGACATCGTCGAGACGCGGCCGATTGCCGGCACGCGACCACGCGTCGCCGGCGACGATGACGTCGCGCGGATGCGCGAGCTCGCCGCGCATCCCAAGGAGCGCGCCGAACACGTGATGCTGATCGACCTGGAACGCAACGACCTCGGCCGGGTCTGCGTTCCCGGCAGCGTGCAGGTCGACGAGATGATGCGCATCGAAAGCTATGCGCACGTGCACCACATCGTTTCCAATGTACGTGGACGCCTGCGTGCGGGCATCACGCCCGGGCAGGTGATTGCGGCGGTGTTCCCCGGGGGTACCATCACCGGTGCGCCCAAGGTGCGTTGCATGCAGATCATCGCCGAGCTTGAAGGCGAGGGACGCGGGCCGTATACCGGGGCTCTGGGCTACCTGGGGACGAACGGCGACATGGATCTCAACATCCTCATCCGCAGTGCATGGCTGGCAGGCAACGTAGCCATGATGCGCGCCGGCGCAGGCCTGGTGGTCGATTCGCAGCCGAACGACGAGCTCGAGGAAACCCGCGCCAAGGCGCGCGGACTGCTGCGCGCGCTGGGGTCGGCATGAACGCACGCGTCCTGCGCGAAGGTCGCGTCCGCCTCTGGCTTGAACCCGAGGACCGCGGCTTGGCTTACGGCGATGGCCTGTTCGAAACCCTGCTGGTGGTCGCGGGTGCACCGGCGATGTGGCGCGAACATTGGGCGCGTATGGCCACCGGCGCGGCTCGCCTCGGCATCGCGATGCCGGAGGAGGCACTGGTACGTCGCGAGGCTGCCGGCCTGATCGAAGGCCGCGATCGCGCCGCGCTGAAAATCGTGCTGACCCGCGGCTTGGGTCCGCGCGGCTACGCGCCACCGGAACAGGACAATCCGACCGTCGTATTGAGCTGCCACGATGCGCCGCCGGTGCCGGCCGATGGCCTGGTCCTGCGCTGGTGCAAGACGCGTATGGCCATCCAGCCGTTGCTTGCGGGAATCAAGCACCTCAATCGCCTGGAGCAGGTGCTGGCCCGGGCCGAATGGAATGATGCGTCGATCCACGATGGCATCCTGTGCGACATGGAAGACCGGGTCGTGTGCACCACCTCGGGCAACCTGTTCGCCCGCGTGGATGGTCGCTGGCTGACGCCGACGGTGGCGCATTGCGGCGTCGCCGGCACGATCCGGGGCTGGTTGCTTTCCCAGGGCGCCGCCGTGGAAGCTGAATTGAGCCAGGCGCAGGTCAGCCATGCCGAGGTGTTGTTCGCCTGCAATTCGCTGCGCGGTATCCTTCCCGTGCGGCGGCTGGGCCAGCATGCATGGCCCGCGCATCCGGAGGTGTTGGCGCTGCGCCTGCGCCTGGCCGATGCGCATGCTGCCTACGCCTTCCAGGAGTGACCGTGGCAAAGCAGCTGAAACACGGTGGCCGGAAACTTGCGCTCGCCCTGCTGCTGGTGGCGGTAGTGGCCGCGGGCTACGTCGCGTGGCAGCGCACGATCGCGTTCGCGGATCGGCCGCTGCTGGCAGGCGGGCCAGCGCAAGAACTGGTGCTTGATCGCGGCGACGGACTCGACGCGGTGGTGCGCAAGCTGCGCGAACGGGGCGTATCGCGCGACAACAAGTTGGCATGGAAGGCGCTCGCCACCCGGATGGGCGTTGCCGGGAAACTGCAGGTTGGCGAGTACGCTCTCGATCCGGGCCTGACGCCACGGCAACTGCTCGAGCGCATGGCGCGCGGCCAGGTGATCCAGCGCAAATTCACCATCGTCGAGGGCTGGAACATCCGCGAGTTGCGTCGCGCGCTCGCGTCGGCACCGCGCCTGGTGCATCCGGACAAGCCAAACGACGACGCGGCGCTGATGGCCGCGATCGGTCGCGCCGGTGTGCATCCCGAGGGCCGGTTCCTGCCCGAGACGTATGCATTTACCCGCGGCACCGATGAAACTTCAATCCTCTCGCGCGCCAGCAAGGCGATGGACGTCGCGCTTGCCAAAGCATGGACCGGCCGTGACAAAGGCTTGCCATACACCTCGCCCGACCAGTTGCTGACGATGGCCTCGATCGTCGAGAAAGAGACGGCTCTGGCCAGCGAGCGGCCGCAGATCGCTGGCGTGTTCGTGCGCCGGCTGCGCCTGGGCATGTTGTTGCAGACCGACCCGACGGTGATCTACGGCATGGGTACGAACTACGCCGGGAATATCCGGCGCACCGATCTGGTCACCGACACCCCATACAACACCTACCGGCGCGCCGGATTGACGCCAACGCCGATCGCCATGCCAGGGCGCGATGCACTGCATGCCGCGGCGCATCCGGCCGTCGGCGCTGCGCTGTACTTCGTGGCCCGAGGCGGCGGCGCGCATCAGTTTTCCGCGACGCTTGATGAACACAATGCGGCCGTGCGCCGCTACCAGTTGCGGCGCTGACATGGCCACGCGCACCGGTTTTCTGATCAGCATCGAGGGCGGCGAAGGCGCCGGCAAGTCGAGCGTGCGCGATGCCGTGGCCGCGCGGCTTGTTACCCATGGCTACGAAGTGGTGAGCACGCGCGAGCCCGGCGGCACCGAAGCGGGCGAGGCGATCCGCAGCTTGTTGCTGGATCCGGCGCAGTCGCTGGCGCCCGACGTGGAATTGCTGCTGATGTTCGCCTCGCGCGCACAACTTGTCCGCGAACTGGTGCTGCCGGCGCTGGCCCGCGGTGCGGCCGTGCTCGCCGATCGCTTCACCGATGCCAGCTTCGCCTACCAGGGCGGTGGCCGCGGCCTGGACATGGGGCGGATTGCCGAACTCGAACGCTGGGCGGTGGGGATCAAGCCGGACCTGACCTTCCTGCTCGATGTCGGCGTGGACGTCGGCCTGGCGCGCGCCCGTTCGCGTGGCGCCGGCCTGGATCGCATCGAGCGCGAGCACGATGAATTCTTCGAGCGCGTGCGCGCAACCTATCTCGCGCGCGCTGTCGCCGAACCTGCGCGCTTCCGCGTCGTGGATGCATCGGCACCCGCAGCAGCGGTACTGGAAGCAGTGACTGCCGCGCTCGACCAATGGCTGGCCGCGCGATGAGTCCGGTGCTGGCACCGTGGCAGTTGCGCGTTTTGCGCCAGGCCATCGACGCTTACGTCCAGGGACGACTCGGCCACGGAATGTTGCTGACCGGGCCCGCGCACCTGGGCAAGAAGGCGGTTGCCGAAGCCCTCGCGCAACGCATCCTGTGCCCGACGCCGGGGCCTGATGGCTTCGCCTGTGGCGCCTGCCGCAGTTGCCGCCTGTTCGCCGCCCAGACCGTCGGGCTGCTGGTCACGCAGACGCACGGTGACCTGCAACGCGTGGGACTTGAGCCCAACGACAAGGGCGACAAGTTGCGCAACGACATCGTCGTGGACCAGATCCGCAAGCTCGGCCACTGGTTCTCGCTGAGCGCGCAATTTGGCGGCGCGAAAGTAGCGGTGATCGAGCCGGCCGATCTGCTCAACACGGCCGCAGGCAATGCCTTGCTCAAGACCCTCGAGGAGCCTGCCGCGGAGCGCTTCCTGCTGCTGGTGAGCTCGCGGCCCGGCCGCTTGCCCGCCACCATCCGCAGCCGTTGCCAGCGCCTGGAGTTCCGGGTTCCGCCGGAAGATGAAGCCATCGCCTGGCTGCGCGCCCAGGGCGTGGCGGCCAACGATGCCATCGACGCGCTCACGGTGGCGCGCGGCAATCCAGGGCAGGCGGCGTACTGGCTGCGCGAGGGCGGCCTGCGCATCCGTGGCGAGGTGCTCAAGGGCCTGGAATCGCTGCGTGAGGGCCGCGCCAGCCCAATCGAGCTTGCCCAGGCCTGGCTGGGCGACGAGCACGCCGCCTTGCGCCTGCGCTTCGCCGCCGAACTCGCGCTGGACGCCGCCGCACGCGGCCTCGGGGCGCACGATGCCGCCCGCGCCGCCGTGCCCGGCTTGACGCCGCCGGCGAATTTTCCGAAGCTCTCTGCGTGGTTCGACGGTATCAACCGGCTGCGTGAGCAGCTTGGCGCGCCGTTGCGGCACGATCTGGTGCTAGCCGGCCTCCTGCTGGACTGGCGCACGCTGTACGATGCGGCTGGCAGCAGTCGCGCTCCGGGGAGACGGTCAGGATGATTGGTGGTGCAGGCGCGCGGCAGGGCATCCTGTCATTGGCGATCAAGGACAAGGCGCAGTTGTATGGCGCCTACATGCCGTTCCTGCGGGGCGGCGGCATCTTCATCCCCACCAATCGCCGCTACGCGCTGGGCGATGAAGTCTTCCTGTTGCTGTCGCTGCCCGAGGACAAGGATCGCCTGCCGGTTGCCGGCAAGGTGGTCTGGATTACGCCGCCCGGCTCGCAGGGCAATCGTGCTGCTGGCATCGGCGTGCAGTTCAGCGATTCGGCCGAGGCCGAGACAGTCAAGATCAAGATCGAGACCATGCTGGCAGGCACCCTGGAATCGGACAAGCCGACCCACACGATGTGAAGGTGGTGCGTTGCGCTCCCGCCGCGCGGTCGGCTGCGCCGCTCAGCGCAGCAACAGCAACAGCATCCGCAGTCTCAGCGCAGCAACAGCATGCGCAGCACGGTGTAGAAGGCCATCGCGCCCACGGCAAAGAGCAGTGCGAGGCGCATGCGGCCGATGCGCTGGCGCGTCGGCACCGTCGGCCGTTCCTTGAACTGCAGCGGCTCTGGAATGTAGGAGGGAGCCGTCGTCTTGGCATCGTCGAGCAGCCCCAACTCGTGCAGCAACTCGCGGGCGCGCTTGTAGTCATCGGACTTCACCACCCACACCGAAGGCGCGTTGCCGCCGCTGGCCTCCTGCTTTGCCGGCACATAGCTGAATTCGCGACGGCTGTATTTCTTGTAGCTGCGGCCATCGCTGACCTTGTTCTCGATGCCGGCATCGGTCAGTAGCGCGGCGACACTCTCGACGTTTTCCAGCCGCGGGGAAGAGAATATCTGGCGCATCAGTGGGCCTGCTCACCTTCGGGCAGTACGCGGATCAGGCCTTCCTGCGCCACCGAGGCGACCAGCGTTCCGTCGCGCGTATAGATCAGGCCGCGCGCCAGGCCACGGGCATTCTGCGCGGTCGGGCTGTCGAGCGAGTACAGCAGCCAGTCATCCACGCGAAACGGCCGGTGGAACCACATGGCGTGGTCGAGCGAGGCCATCTGCACGTTTGGCTGGTAATAGCTGATGCCGTGCGGAAAGGTCGTGGTGCCGAGCAGGTAGAAGTCGGAGGCATAGGCCAGCAGGGCCTGGTGCAGCTGCGGATCGTCGGACACATGGCCGGTCAGGCGGAGCCACACCTGCTGGTAGGGCGGACGCTTGGGCGGTTTGACTTCATCGCGCGGATAGATCGGGCGCATCTCGAACGGACCCATGCGCGAGAGCCAGCGCTGCATCTTGGCCGGCAATTTTTCCATCATCTCGGGCGAAGGAGCCATCGTCGGTTCGATGTCCTCGGGCTGGGGCACTTCGGGCATGTGGAACTGGTGCTCGACACCTGGCTCGGATTTCTGGAACGACGCTGCAAACACCAGGATCGGCTGGCCGTGCTGGATCGCCGTGACCCGGCGCACCGAGAAGCTATGCCCGTCGCGGGATCGATCCACGCTGAACACGATCGGCGCATTGATGTCGCCGGCACGCAGGAAGTAGGCGTGGATCGAATTGACGTGGCGCCCGTCCTCGACGGTCTGTTGCGCGGCGCTGAGCGACTGGCCGAGCACCTGGCCACCAAACACGTACTTGGTGCCAATGTCGCGGCTCTGGCCGCGGAACAGGTTGTCTTCCAGTCGCTCCAGGGTCAGCAGGGCGACCAGTTCATTGACGACGTTTTCGGTCATTGGCAGGGCTTCACTCGCATGCCGCCATTGTAGCGTGGCATCGCGGCCGCCCTCTGCCACCGGGTGGGTGTCTGAACCCGGCCATGGCAGGGTTGCCCGCCTCGCGCGTACCCGACTAGGGCGTGGGCAGCCGCTCCAGCCCGCCCTCCGCAAGCACCCGCCGCCACGGGAAGAGCGGCCCGGGGTCGCGCTTGCGCGGGACAGTGAGCGAGGGATCGTTGGTAGCCGCCACCTGCGTGGTATCCAGGTCCTCGTGCCCGGCGATGAACGCCAATTGCGGAAGCTCGGCACGCAGCACGCGCAACAGCGCAATCAGTGCGTCCACCTGTGCCGGCGGATAGGGCTCGCTCATCGCCTGGTGCCCGCTGTCGAGCCAATTGGGATAGCGGCCGGTGTTGACCAGCTCGATTCCGACCGAGCGCGGGTTGTAGCCGCGGGTATGGTTGGCGATGCGCGTCGGACGCACGAACACATGCACCGTGCCGTCGCGATCAATGTAGTAGTGGCCGCTGTTGCCGGTGCCGGAGTCGTACAGCTCACGCGCGCCATACTCGCGCGCCATGGCGAGGTCCGGCAACTCGGTGCAGTGGATCACCACCAGGTCGATTTGTCCCGCAGGCCGCTCTGCGAGGCGCGCTTCGTAGGGCAGGGGCCACACGTGCATGGAGGGCGGCGGCAGGTCGGGCGACATGGGCCGCATGCTAGCATTGCGCGCAGCTTGCGCCCCGCCCGGCTGCGGAGACTTCGCATGGCCATTCCTCCCCTCGATTCACCGCTCGGCCAGCTGATGGCGACCTTGCCGCGCCCCGGGCGCGTCGAGTGGATCGGCTTGCGCACGCGTCGTGATGGGCCGATGGATGTGGTGGCGCGCGCCGATGCCGTCGCCGGCAAGGGGCTGGTCGGTGATCGCTACGCCAGCGACAGCGGCAAGCGCGGCATCACCCTGATCCAGGCCGAGCACCTGCCGGTGATTGCGGCATTGTCAGGCCACGCTGCAGTCGATCCGGCGCTGCTCCGGCGCAACATCGTGGTGTCCGGAGTGCCGGTGATCGCGCTCAAGGGCCGGCGCTTCCGGCTTGGCGGCCTGCTGCTGGAAGGCACCGGCGATTGCGATCC